>URRK01000112.1 GCA_900550315.1 uncultured Oscillospiraceae bacterium
AATTTTTGGCCGGTGCGCCTGCCTCGTTGGTTGACAGCGCCCCCTTTTTGGTGTATGATATTGAGCGAAAGCGGGGTATTTGAATGGAAAAATATTTAGAGCAGCTGGTAGATTGGTGCGTGGCCATAGCGGGCAGGCTGGTTTTGGCCGCCTTAATTTTGCTGGCGGGTAAAATAGCGGCAAAATTGCTGGTTCGATTTTTCCCAAAAGGGAGCCAGCGCCACCCGTTTGACCCTACAGTGCGCCAATTTTTGCTGCATTTTTCTAAAGTCGTGCTGTACGCCATTGTGGCGGTTTGCGTTGTTGGCACCTTGGGGGTAGAAATGTCCTCGGTTATTACGGTGCTGGCCTCGGCCGGGGTGGCGGTCTCCTTAGCGCTGCAGGGCTCTTTAGCCAACTTTGCCAGCGGGTTAATGATTTTAATTTTTAAGCCCTACAAAATGGGTGATTGCATTGAAAGCGGCGATAAAAAGGGCACGGTGATTGATGTTGGCATTTTTTATACCGTTATTCGGGCGGCCGATGATTCCGAAATGCATATTCCTAATTCGGCTATGACGAGCAACACAGTAACCAACTTTTTTCCCGGCACCGAAAACCGCCGGATAGATTTAGATTTTACCGTTGCCTACGGTACCGATTTAGAAAAGGTAAAAACGGTTATTTTAGGGGTAATTCAGGCCGACAGCCGCATTTTAAAAAGTCCGGCACCCTTTGTGCGCATGACGGCACTGCAGGATTTTGCCATGAGCTTTAAAGTGCGGGTTTGGGCGTCGGCGGAAAATATGCTGCCGGTTAAAATTGATTTGACCGAGCGAGTAACCAACGCTTTGAATGAAAATCACATTGAAATTCCCTTTCCGCAAATGGATGTGCATTTGCACCATTAAGGGGTAAACTTAAAGCCAAGGGGGGCAGCTTATGTACCGGGTTTATATTGTGGAGGATGATTTAGGCATTGCCGAGGCCGTTGCCGAGCAGGCCGAGCGCTGGGGAATACAGCCTAACTTTCTAAGAATTTTAGCGAGATTACAACCGAATTTGCAAAAATTCAGCCACATTTAGTGCTTTTAGATATTTCGCTGCCCTTTTACAACGGCTATTATTGGTGTAAAGAAATTCGCAAGGTCTCTAAGGTGCCTATTATTTTTATTTCCTCCGCGGCCAGTAATTTAAATATGATTATGGCCATGAACATGGGCGCCGACGATTTTATTGCCAAGCCGTTTGACCAAAGCGTGTTAATGGCAAAGCTGCAGGCGCTTTTGCGCCGCACTTACGATTTTGCCGGCGGAACTACGGTGTTAGAGCACCGGGGCGCCTTGCTGAATTTGGGGGAGAACACCGTGTTTTACGGGAAGGAAAAAATTCCCCTTTCGAAAAACGAGTTTAAAATTTTGCTGGTTTTAATTCAAAACAAGGGTACGGTTGTTAGCCGCGAAAAGCTTATGGAGCAGCTGTGGCAAACCGAAAGCTTTGTAGATGAAAACACCCTTTCGGTAAATGTAAACCGCCTGCGCAAATGGCTGGATGCGGCCACGCCTTTCGCGTGTTGTTTATTAAGGACGGCAAGGTTTTTCACAAAATTTACCGCGGCGAATGTGCCGAGGGCAGTTTTACCAAATGGTAGCCCACACCCTTACCTTGCTAACCTCCGGGGGTGAGGCCAAATGAAAACCGGCTTTTACCTAAAGCTTGCTTTAAGCAACACACTGAAAAACAAAAAATGTCTTGGCCGTATTTGCTGAGTGGCACGGTTATGTTTTTAATAATCTATTTGTTGCTCTTTTTAATTGGCTGCAACGCGCTGAATTATATGAAGAGCGGCGGAATACTGCAAATGCTGCTGAACATTGGCAGCGTGTATGTTTTAGGCTTAGATAAACGCAATTTGGAAAAGGTAATGCTTTGGGATAATATCGTGGCGGCCGCCACAGCGCTTTTGGTGGGTTTGTGCGGCGGTTGACCTTAAAGTTCGGGCAACCGGCACGAATACCCGCGCGCCAAGCGGCATAAAATGGGGGTAGACGGTTTCAAATTGTATTATATTTGTAACTAATTGTAATTTTACAAACGTAGCAAAGTATGCTAAACTAATTAAGGCAATTGTGGTAGGCCTTTTGGTACCTATTTCATTATAAATTTATTTTACAGTAACGGTGGTAAGAGCATGAATACAAAAGTAAACAAAAACACCTGGCCTACCATAGTGGCGTTGGTTTTAGTGGCTTTGCTGGGCTGCGGCGTGGTGGCTTTAGGCCTAAAGCACGACTCTAAAGTAACCGAGCTTACCAAGCAGGTATCCTCGGTTGGGCAGCAAAACAGCGAGATGCAGCAGCGCGTTGCCGAGGCCGAAAGCAAGGTGGGCCAGTTAGAAAGCAACAATAGCTCCCTGCGGGAGGAAAATCGGCGTTTGCAAAGCGAAAACGCCAGTATTAAGGCCATGAAGAAGCAGCACCTGAATAACAGCGGGAACAGCAAAATTTGCTATTTAACATTTGACGACGGGCCTTCGGCTAATACTCTTGAAATATTAAAAATATTAAAGAGTGAAAACGCGAAGGCCACTTTTTTTGTAATTGCCCGCAGCCGCACTGAGTATATAAAAACCATTGCCGACGAGGGGCACGCGCTGGCCATTCACAGCTACACGCACGATTACCCCTCCATTTACAAAAGCGAGGCCGCCTATTACAATGACCTTTACAAAATGCAGGCCTTAATTAAAGATAAAACGGGCAAAACCGTTCATCTAATGCGGTTCCCGGGCGGCAGCAGTAATAAAGTTAGCTTAAAGCACTGTAAGGGTATTATGACTAAGCTGACCGTCGGCGTACAAAGCAAAGGGTTTTATTATTTTGATTGGAATGTAGACTCCGGCGACGCCAACGGCACCAATGTTCCGGCCGCCAAGCTGGTAAATAATGTGTTAAGGGAGTCAAACGGCGTTAAAAACATTTGCGTTTTAATGCACGACGCCCCGGCCAAAAAAACAACGGTGCAGGCCTTGCCTACCATTATTAAAGAGCTGAAAAACCGCGGCTACCGGTTTGAGGCGCTGAGCGAGGCCAGCCCGGCCTTTCACCATTCGCACCTGAATAACTAAGCCTTTGGTAGGTCTTTGAAGAAGTGAACCGTTTACCCGTAAAGCTGATTGTAAACTAAAATTAATTTTTTGGTTTACAATTACAATAAACTGTGATATACTCTTTACAGAGAACAATCTGTAAAGGGTGTATTTTTATGGCAAAAAAATTTTCTACCATGCAAATGGTTTTGGCAGCACTGTTTGTGGCGCTAATAACCGTTGGGGCGTTTTTAAAGGTGCAGGTGGGGGTCATTCCCTTTTCGCTGCAGCTCATGTTTGTGTTGTTGGCGGGGCAGCTGCTGTCGCCCTTGGCGGCGGCCGGCAGCCTTTTTACCTACCTGCTGCTGGGGCTGTTGGGGGTGCCGGTTTTTGCCGGCGGCGGCGGGCTTAGCTATGTGCTGCAGCCCTCCTTTGGGTACATTCCGGGTTTTTTGGCGGCAGCGGTTGCGGTCAGCCTAATTACCCGCTGCGGCAAGCCTGGGCTGCTAAAAAACCTATTGGCCAACGCGTGCGGGGTAGGGCTGGTTTACCTGTTTGGCTTAAGCTACTACTTTTGCCTAAACACCTTTTATTTTGGCCGGGTGGTTGCGCTTTCTAAAATGCTTTTGTACTGCTGGGTCATTTTTATTCCGAGCGATGTAATTGCTTTGGTTTTAACAGCCTTTTTAGGGCAAAAGCTGCGCCGGTTTGTTCCGCAAAAAGGCTGAATTTGCAAATTTTGGGCGAAATGTGCGTTTTGGCAAAAAAATTCCTTGACAAAGGCTTTAAATAATTATATAATAGTGTTTGTGACAATTGGGGTGAACCTATGGTTCTTGATTTAAAAGGTTTCATAAACGGCGGCGCGCGCACCTTAGCGGTAGATGCTACTTTAGATTATACCGGCGAGGAATACTACGGCTGCCACCCGTTCAAACAACCGGTTCGGGTTGTGGGGTCGGTTACAAACAAAGCAGAGGTTACAAGGCTTTTGCTGCACTTTCCGGTACAGGTTTTTTTACCGTGCGACCGCTGCGGGCGCGACACCGAAAAAACCGTTGAGGTTACGGTAGACCGCGTGCTGGTTACCGCGCTGGAGGGTGAGGATGACGGCGATTATTTATTGCTGCCCGATGAAAAGTTAGACCTTTACGCTGTTTGTTTAGAGGAAATTATTTTATCTTTACCCAGCAAATTTCTGTGCAAAAGCGACTGCAAGGGTGCTTGCCCGGTTTGCGGCCGCAATTTGAATGACGGAGATTGCAATTGTAAACGGTAACCCCAAAGCTTGAAGTTCGGCGAAGCTTCTAAAAACACTGTCAACTGAAAAACAGGAGGTGCCCTAAGATGGCAGTACCAAAGAGAAAAGTTTCTAAAGCCAGACGCGACAAACGGCGTTCTAATGTTTGGAAGTTAGAAACCCCCGCTCTTGTAAAATGCTCCCATTGTGGTGAGTACAAAAGGCCGCATCGTTTGTGCCCGAATTGCGGGTATTACAATGGCCGCGAGGTAGTTAAAGCGGAGGATTAATTTTCCGCTTTATGTTCGGACGAATAGAGAAGGGGTTTTACCTTCTCTATTTTTTTTAGCAAAAATGGCGGCCGGCGGGTTGGCAGCTTTAAAAGGGAAGGTGTGTAAAATGGCAGTTACAATTCAATCGGTTCAGCCCGGCTCCCCCTGTGAAAAGGCCAGGGTTCCGGCCGGCGGCCGGCTGCTGCAAATAAACGGCCACGAAATTGACGATGTGCTGGATTACCGCTTTTACCAAAACGAAAAAAAGCTGCGACTGCTGGTTGAAGTAAACGGCAAAAGGCGCCGCTACACCGTTAAAAAGGGCGAGTATGATGAATTGGGGCTGGAGTTTGAAACCTATTTAATGGACAGCCAACACGCCTGCAAAAATAAATGTATTTTTTGTTTTATAGACCAATTACCGCCCGGGCTGCGCAAAAGCCTTTATTTTAAAGATGATGACTCCCGCCTTTCGTTTTTATTTGGCAATTACATTACCCTAACCAACATTACCGAGCATGAGGTAGACCGCATTATTCGCCTGCACATTAGCCCGGTAAACATTTCAATTCACACTACCAACCCGCAGCTGCGCTGCCAAATGATGCACAACCGCTTTGCCGGGCAGGCGCTGCAGATTTTTTACCGCCTGGCCGATGCCGGCATTAAAATCAACTGTCAGCTGGTGCTTTGCCCCGGGTATAATGACGGGGTCGAGCTGGAGCGCACCTTAACCGATTTAACTGCGTACGAAACGGTGCAGTGCATTGCGGCGGTGCCGGTAGGGCTAACGGCCTACCGCGAGGGGTTAGAGCCACTAAAGCCTTTTAATAAACAAACGGCGGGCAATGTGGTAGATATTATGGAGCGGTTTGGCCGGCAGTGCCTTGAAAAATACGGCGAGCGGCGCGTTTTTCCGGCCGACGAGTTTTATTTGCTGGCCGAGCGTGAAATTCCGCCGGCCGAGCAATACGGCGATTTTTTGCAGCTGGAAAACGGCGTTGGCATGTGGGCGCTTTTTCGCAAACAGGCCCAGCAGGCGTTTTTGCAGCTGGGCGACGAGCTGCTGCAAAAGCCGCGCACCGTTTCGGTAGCAACGGGCGAGGCGGCTTACCCTTTAATTAAATATGTGGTTGACACGGCCTGCAAAAAATGGCATAATTTAAATGTAAACGCTTACAAAGTTAAAAACCGCTTTTTTGGCGGTAAAATAACCGTTACCGGCCTGCTTACCGGCAGCGACCTTGTAACCGAGCTTAGCGGCAAGCCACTGGGCAGCACGCTGCTGATCTCTGAA
>URRK01000113.1 GCA_900550315.1 uncultured Oscillospiraceae bacterium
ATTATCGTGCGTACCAAGGTAGGCAACGCAGTTAGGCTTGTAATTGTGCGGCAGGTGGGGGCTGTCCTCCCCCGAAAAGCCAAACTGTACCACCCGCATACCGGGAATTTGGCAGTAATCTAATAGCTCGGCAACATCTTTGCCGTAGGCGCCAAGATCTTCGGCAATAATCTGGCTTTTAGAAAAATGGCGAAACAGCTCGTTAAACAGGGCCTTGCCGGGGCCTTTACACCAACGGCCGTTTATTGCTGTGCTGCTGCCGGCCGGAACCGACCAATAAGAGGCAAACGCCCGAAAATGGTCAATTCGTACACTGTCGTAAAGGGTTAATGCACCCCCTACTCTGCTGCGCCACCAGCTGTAACCCGTTTTGGCGTGCGCCGACCAACGGTAAATGGGGTTATTCCAAAGCTGCCCGGTTTTAGAAAAAGCGTCGGGCGGAACCCCCGAAACCTCGGTTGGCTTGTAATCCTCCCCCAGCAAAAACAGCTGTGGGTCTTTCCAAACATCTACACTGTCCAGCGCAACATAAACCGGCATATCTCCAATAATTTTAACCT
Organism: uncultured Oscillospiraceae bacterium; assembly: GCA_900550315.1. Lineage (GTDB taxonomy): Bacteria > Bacillota > Clostridia > Oscillospirales > Acutalibacteraceae > UMGS1279. Next base: position 561 of record URRK01000113.1, read on the forward strand.
GCTTTTCGCAGGCGTATTGCTTAACCTTTGCCCACTGCCCGTAAAAAATGTACTGTTCAAACAAGTAAAACAGCATCTCAGAATACAGGTCCCTTACCAGCCCTCTTGCCTGCCGGTAATCGCGGTGCTCCGGGTTCCATTCTACCCACGGCTTGCCGTCGTAACGGTTTTTCAGCACCCTATACAGGGCGTAATCCTCGGCCCAGGGGTTATTGGCCGAAAACGCCTGCAGCGCCAAGGCCAGCTTTGGGCCGGCGCGGTTAAAGGCCGTTTGCAGCATTTGCAGCTTGCTTTGCTTTACAAACTCGTAATCTACCGTGTAGGGCGAGCCGGAATAGCGCAGCTTTTCTACCTCCGGGGCGGTTAAATAACCGCTGCTTTGCAGCTGCACCGGGTCAATATACAAATAGTTCCCCGCAAAGGCCGAGCAGCTGGCGTAGGGCGAATTGCCAAAATCTACCGGGTTAAAGGGCAAAACCTGCCAGGCCGAAAACCCGCACGCAGCAACAAAGCTAATAAAATCTCGGCTCTCCTGCCCAAAGCCGCCAATGCCAAAGGGGCCGGGCAGGGCGCTAACGCTCATTAAAACTCCGGCGCTTCTTTTACCTTGCTTCATCACTCAACCTCTTTCCTCTGCCTTTAGGCGCAGCAGCGCGCCGGTGCGCACCTTGCGCGCAAACGGAATTTTTAAAAGCATCATAGGGTGTGGGGCCGATTCTATGGCCTCCCCCGCCTCGTTGAACATTTGCTGCACCGTAAACTGAAAAGGCTTGCTGCCCGGCTCTAAGCAATCCAGCATTGCGCCAAGGCTGAATTTGTTTTTTAACTGGCACAAAATGCAGCCGTTTTCGTACCCCGTAACAATGGCGGCAACGGCGTAATCACGCACATAGCCGGCGTTTTCAAAGGTTTGGGAGTTTTGCGGCGGGCCAAAGTAAAACCCGGTGGAGTAAGTGCGGTGGCTAATTTTGTTCAGCTCCTCGGCAACCTCGGCCGGCAGCTGCCACGGGCCGTTGGCCGCTTTTAGGCTATCTAAGGCCATGCGGTACGCGGCGGTTGCGGCAGCGGCGTAATAGTGCGATTTTGCCCGCCCCTCAATTTTAATGCTATCTACCCCGGCAGCGGCCATTTTATCTAAATACGGGGCCATGCACAAATCGTTGGCGTTTAAGATGTAGGTGCCCTGCTTGGTTTCGGCAACCGGAAAATACTGTCCCGGGCGTTTTTCCTCTACCAAAGCGTAGCTCCAGCGGCAGGGCTGCGCGCAATCCCCGTGGTTGGCGTCCCGCCCCGTCATGTAGCTGGAAAGTAAACACCTTGCCGAAAACGAAACGCACATAGCGCCGTGAGCAAAGGCCTCAAGTTCCAGCTCCGGCGGGGTGTTTTGGCGAATTTCGGCAATTTCTTTTAAGCTTAACTCCCGCGCCAGCACCACGCGTTTGGCGCCAAGCTTAAAAAACTGGGTTGCCGTAACGGCGTTGGTAACGCCCGACTGCACCGAAACATGCAGCTCGCACTGCGGCGCGTATTTTTGCACCAGGGTCATGGTGCCAAGGTCGGCCGCAATTACGGCGTCTACCCCCAAAGCGTTTAGAGTTTTTAAAAATTCCGGCATTTGCGCAATGTCGCAATCGTGCGGAATAATGTTGCAGGTTACATGCACCTTTACGCCGTGTTGGTGGGCGTAGGCCACCCCCTCGGCCAGCTGCGCCCTATTAAAATTTTTGCAGGCACCGCGCATGCCAAAGGCCTCGCCGGCCAAATAAACGGCGTCAGCACCAAAATCAACCGCCGCCTTTAGGCGGGTCAAATCCCCCGCGGGGGCAAGCAGCTCGGGAACTTTTTGCATAGCACTTCTCCTTTAAAACACAAAGCAGCCGGGGCCAAAAGCCGGCCCGGCCAATAATAAGGGCAACGGTGCGCCGGGCATTGCCCTTCGCACCGTAAAGTACAAGGAATAATTTGCAGCCAACCGGCTTAACCATGGCGCCCGCAGCGAGCCAGCCTAAAAGGGAATAATAATTGCCCTTTTCGTGTGCTGTGGTTAAACATAAGCCTTTTAGCGCATTACAAACCGTTGTTAGCCCAGCCACTTACCCTTTGCTTTTAACGAGGCAATTGTTTGGTTGTGCGCGGCAAGGGTGTTGTTGTAATAAAACTTCATGTCGCTGTCGGTTACAAAATAGGTGGCGGTAAAGTTTGGGGTGGGGTTTGCGGCCGCCTCAATTGCCTTTGCGCTGGGGGCACAAAGCGGCCCGGGCGGCAGACCCTCGGTTTTGTTGGTATCGTACCGTCCGTCGCCGTAAGGGTAGTTTGCGGTTGGGGAGGAGCCTAACAAATGCGGTTCGTCCCAGCTTAGGCGATTGTAGAACACCGCCGCAACATTCGCCATTTCCTCCGGAGCAGAGCTGGCTTCCAGCTCTACAATAGAGGCCATGGTTAAAATTTCGTGTAAAGAGCGGTTCATTTCCTCCGCTTTTTTGCGAACGGCCGGGGTTAACTTATCGGCCGTGTTTTGCAGCATACGGCGAATAGCCAGCTGCGCGCATTCGGCTTTATCCTCGTAGCAGTAAAAATCGTAAGTATCGGGAAAAAGGTAACCCTCAAACTGGTAATAAACTTTATCTTTAGGAATTTGGGCTACAAAATCAAAATCGTTAAACTTTTCGCTCAACACCGCGTTTCTAAAATCCTGCTTGGTGCAAATGTTGTTTTTTTCTAACAGCTTAATAATATCGTCTATGGTAGCCCCTTCGGGGATAGTAACCCGAACCGTGTCGGCCTTAGCACCGTCGGTTTGCAGCATGGCGGCAATTTCTTTGTAGCCCAGCTCGTTGGTAAAGGTGTAAACACCGTATTTGTAGGTGCCGTCCTTTCCCGCTAATTTGCTGTAAATGCGAAACATAAGGGCGTTATTAATGGCGCCAGACTCTTTAAGCTCGCTGGCAATTTGGGCGGTAGACATACCGGATTTAATATCTACCACGCACTCGCCGCCCTTGCCAAACCCAATGCCTAAATATTCGCTGGAGAAAATAACAATAAAAGCGGCCAGGGCAACCGAAACGGCGCAAATAACCAGCACCCAAACAACTGAGCCAAGGCTTTTAGTGCGCTTTTTGCCCTTTTTGGGGCTTTTTTTAGCGCTTTTGCGGTAAATGTTGCCCTCTTTTGCCGGTTCGGGCTGCAAATTAAAGCTGTCATTACCCAGCACATAAGCAAAATCATCTAACGCGTTGGCGTGCTGCTGCGGGGCGGAATCGTCAGCCGAATTTGTTGCCGAAGCGCCGGGATTTAATAAACAGTCCGGCGTTTGGGGCGGCGTTTGCGGGTCTTGCTCCCCCAAAATCTTTACATCCGGCTCCTGCGGGAGCAAATTTCCCTGCGGGCTGCCTGCCGGCGGTGTCGTAAAATCGGCGTTTTCAACCGGCTGCTCCGGCGCCCCCATCTCCGGCCCGTTTTGGGGCAGATTTTTATTTTCCTGCTCGTTCATTTTTTACCTCCAAACCTGCGCTCCCCGCCTTTTACACAGCGGCGAATACATTTATCGGTTACAACGGTATCTACCGTGCGGTCAAACCGGCCGTGCAGCATTCTGCGCCGCAGCTCGCCGTTGTAGCAAAGGCCAACTGCCGCCCCGCCGTAGCGGGACATATAGCGGTCGTAATAACCCTTGCCATACCCCAAACGGTAGCCGTAAACATCAAAAATAAAGCCCGGAACCAGCATTAAAGCCTTAGAAAAATCGGTTACAATTTCAAAGCTTTCGGGCGGTTCCAACACCCCAAAATTTCCCGGCTGCAGCTGCTCTAACGACTGTATAAAGTGGAACTCCATTTTACGAGTCTCTGGAATACAGCGCGGTACAGCAACCTGCTTGTCATCGGCAAAGGCATTGGCAATAATTCTGCGGGTATCTACCTCAATGGGGGTAGATACATAAACCATAATAACCTTTGCAAAACGGTACTGGTACAGCCGCTGAACCCGGGCGGCAATTTGGGCGTCCATATGCTGCTTTTCGGCCGGGTCTAAGGTGCGGCGGTAGGCCTTGCGCGCCTGCCGCAGCTCTATTTTATATTTTCTTATATCGGTTGGGTACATCTCATTTTTTCCTTAATTAAATCTGCTTTTTCACGCCCGCAAAAGGCGGCTACAATTTCGGCGCCAAAGTCTATTGAAACGCCGGCACCGGCGGCGGTAATAATGTTGCCGCTGCGGCATACGGGCGTTGTTGCAATTTCAGCACCTAACAGGTCTTTTTCGTACCCCGGGTAGCAAATTGCGGTTTTACCTTTTAAAAAGCCGTTGTGTCCTAAAATAGAGGGGGCCGCGCAAATAGCCGCCAAAATGCGGTTATGGCGGTAGGCGTAGCTTAACAAATGCTGCAGCTCGCGGCTTTGCTCTAAATTAGTGGTGCCGGGTAACCCGCCCGGTAAAATAACGGCCTGCAGTTCCTCGTTCGGTTCCACCTCATTAATAAACCGATCGGCCATAACGGTAATGTTATGCGAACCGCGCACCGCTTGCGAGGTTACGCCAACCGTTTCAACCTCCAGCCCGGCACGGCGAATAACATCTACCGTAGCCAAAGCTTCAATTTCCTCAAATCCGTCTGCTAAAAACAAATAAATCATTTTTCAACCCTCTAAAATTCCGTTTTGCTCAATGCAGTGCAAAATATCGTTAAAAATATCCTCCACCGGGCGCATTTCGTTGCCCCGACAGCACTGAATTACCTGCCACCCGCAATGCTTTGCGGCAAAGGCTGCCGCCTCGTGGCAACGGGCTAAGTAAGCTAAATCGTTTTCGTGAATATCTTTAACCCCGCCGTTTTGGGCGTAGCGTTTGTTTAGCAGCCCCTGCGAAACCTGAATGGGCACCTCTAAAAACACCACGGCGTTGGGCTTGGGAATACCAACCTTTTGGTATTCTAAATCTAAAAGCCAGTTAATAAACGCCGGCCACTGCTCCTTTGGCAATTTAGAGCATTGGTGAATAATGTTAGAGGTTACATACCGCCCGGCCAACACCGTGCCGCCGTTTTGGTAAAACGCCTCCCACTGTTTTTTGTAGCTGGCAAAACGGTCTACCGCGTACAGCAGCGAAGCCGCATAAGCGTTAACATCCGACGGATGGGTGCCAAACTCCCCGTTTAAGTACATTTTAACCGGCTGGCAGGAGGGCAGCTCGTACGCCGGAAAAGAAACCGTTTGTACCCTTGCCTGTTTTAGTTCAAAATAGGCCTGCAAGCGGCTAAGCTGGGTAGATTTTCCGCTGCCGTC
>URRK01000114.1 GCA_900550315.1 uncultured Oscillospiraceae bacterium
TTTGCCGGCGGCAAAGTGTACATTTGCTCGGAGGCGTGCCCGTAGGTAATAAAGAACGGAAGCCTGCGGGTACCCGTGTAATTGCCCTTTAGCATTACAACAACGGCCGCGTGGCCCACATTGGTGTTATTTTCGTAAAAAAGGGCATACCCCTTCCCCAAGGTAAGGCTTTGGCCCTCGGCGGTAACAACGGGTTTTGGTTCAATGCCGGCACCGGTGTAAAGGTAGGTTTCTAAAACGCCGGTAATGCCAATATCCCCGGTTAAAACCTGTTTGGGCGCAACGGTAAACTTCCAGCTTGCCGCGCTTAAGGCCGTTTCCCCGGCGTAAATATCATTCTCAGCAACATTTACCGCAACGGTGTAGGTGCCGGCGTCTACGGGCACAGCAACCGCTTGGCCGCTCTCGTTAAAATATTGAACGGTAACCGCGCCGCAGTTAACGCCCGGTTTTGCCGTAACCGTTGCCAGCTTTGGCTGCCCGTTGTAGGTAAGGCCGGTTGGCGGGGTAAAATTAAAATCGTTTGCGGTAAGGGTTTTCAGCGCCTTTTTAAGCACAATTTTGTTGTTGGCTTTATCCAGCACCGGGGTGAATTTTTTATCATCGCAGTGCAAGCGGGGTTTGTTTCAAAGTAAGCTTTGAAGTTAAAAAGGAGTAACCAACAGCGGCCACGGTGCCCTCGCCGGTAAGGTTTAACGAAATGTTGCCGCCCGTAAAATTGTAAAAAAGGCTTAAGCACCACCCGGGGGCAAAAGAGATATTATCGGCCTTTTTGCTGCCCTCGGGGCCCGAGGTGTTATTTAACACCGTTACACTGCACACCGGTGTATCACTGTAATTGCCAAATTTTCTAAACCCGCTTGCTACAATATAGTAGGCACCGTAAACGCCGCCGCCCTCCTCGGTAGCGGAGTTGCCGGTAATGGTACCGCCCGCCATTTGAAAGCTGTAATACTTACTGCTGTCGGAACTGCCCTTTTTGTAGTAAACGCCGCCGCCAACCTTTGCCGAGTTGCCGGTAATGCTGCCGCCGTTAAGCTCTAAATCGCCCTCGCAGTAAATGCCGCCGCCGTTACCGGTAGCGGTGTTACCGGTAATGCTACCACCGCTAATAACCATGGCATTTTCGGTTGCACAGTAAATACCGGCGCCGTTTTCGGCCGTGTTGCCGGTAATGTTACCGCCGTACACGCGTAATGATTTGGAAAATTGCGTAGCTTTTTCGGTAACAATGCCCCGGCCGGTGGTGCCTGGCGCGTGGGTAATTTTGCCCTGTTGTTCGGTTTTAGAGCAATCGGTTAGCGTTAAATTGTTGCGGCTTATTGTTATGGCGTCAAAATCGCCGTTAGCGGTAATGCTGTACCCGTTTAGGCAAAGCGTTACCGAGCCGGTAACCTTCCAGGTGCTGCTTAAGGTTACATTAGTGGTTAAATAGTAGCTGCCGTAGGTTGGCAGGGCAGCTGCGTTGCTCCAGGGTTCAAAAGTTTCTGCACGGTAAGAAAAATAGGGGCAATCAACCTTTTCTTCATGCATTTGCATTGCCCCGCAAATGCAGTGCGAATGTACCGAGGTTAGGTACAAATAGCTGTTAAATTTTTCGGAGTCGTAAGCGGCTCTGTCAGACCGATCGGCCGTTTGGCCGGCCCAAAACACTATGTTGTTTGCAATAACCGGGGCGGTGGTAGAATAAATAGCTGCCGTACTGCCGCTAATGTCTACAACGCCGCCGTTAAAAGCGGTTTCGGCAATGTAGTCGTAAGCCTTTTTTTGCTCGTTATACACGCTTTGGCCGTAAATGCCGTAGGCCTTGCCCCCGACCACGGAGTGGGTTGCGTTAACCGTTAGTTTCCCGCCGTTTACCGTTGCTTTTTTCGTATAAATACCGGCAGCCGGGCACGGCCAGTTTTCATCGAACACGTTATTGACCGCTTTCACGGTTACAGCGCCGCTGTTTAGCGTAAATTTGTTGGCATTAATACCGTAGCAGTGGTTTTTATATGTGCTTTCGCCCGAAACATCTACGCTGAATTCTCGGTATTCGGGCAAATTAACAGTTAAGGAGGAGGCCTCAAAACCTGCGCTGGTGGCATCGGTGGGATTAATGTTTAAGCTGCCCTCGCCCTGCATAGTTACATTGCAGTTGCCCAGCCGCACGCCGTAAGTGGTATTACTGGTGGTGTTAATGGTGTTGGAGCCTTGCAGTTCCAGATTTAAGTTTACCTTTTCGCCATGAATATATTTAAAGGCATAAACGGCGCCGCCTTTGTAATTGTTTAATTTAATGGTATACTGCCCGTCGGCGGCGTTTACCTGAATGGCCCAGGTCCAACCCCTTGAAGGCAAGGCTTGCACATTGCTTTTAGTAACGCCTTTTTCGGTTCCGTAAGCCCAATAATCGGCCGAAAAATCTTTCGTGGCAACCTCAAAGCCGTTTATTTTAAAGGCTTCAATTACGGCGTAGCTGTTGCCGGCCAACGCGGTTACCGGCAAAACGCCAAGTATTAGCGCCGCACACAAAACGCTGGCCGTAAGCTGCCGCCCTTTGGTAGAAAAGCACTTTAGGCTTTTGCCCAGCCGGTTAAACAGCAAAAAGAATGGCAGCAGCACAAGGGTTAACAGGTACTCTGCCCGCTCTTTTTGGTGCAGATCTTTAAATTTACGCATAGAAATTGCCCCTTTACACCTGGTTTTACAGTACCATTTTAGCACAAATTTGTCCTTAAAAATGCCGTCAGCGTGAAATGCAGTTTTTGGGGAGCGAATTGCATTGCCTGCGACGCCAAAGGGGGCAGCACCTTAGCCCGATGCGCGCACCCGACTAAATACACACCAACCCTAAAAAGCAACGGTGCCCCCCGCTTAAGGCTGCCTAAAAAACCACCGAACCCCAAAAGCAAAAAATACACTTAAAAGGGCAAAAAAGCGGTGCCAAAATAACAACCTCAAAGCTAAAGGGCACCTTAAAAGCAGCGTAAGCCGGCAAGGGGCTTTGGCCAGCCTACCGCAGCGCACCCAAAGCAGCAAAACAGCAGCGCCCTAAACGGCAATAACTTAAACAAAGCCCGCACCTTGCCGAACCAACCGTAACGGTTTTGTTCACCCAAAGCGCGGGTTAAAATTTAAAGTAAGGATTTGTTATTGAAACGGGTAAAGGCCGGCGGCCGTTTTAGCGTCCAGAGCCGCTTTTAAAACGGGCTTGTCCTCTTTGTAGGTCATACCGTACCATTTATCCTCGGCAATTAAAACCTTAGCGGTTTTTTGGCCGGATTTAATAAGCTTATCAATTTCAAACGGCAAAAAGAACTCCGACTTTGGCACCGCTATTTTTTCTTTTAAAAAGTCGCAAAAGCCGTCCTCCAAATAATCAAACAAATCGGTGGTAAAACCCCACATATTCATGGAAACAACCGTTTCGGGCGAAAGAGCAATGCGCTGCCCGTTAGGGGCGTCGTAACTGCAGTTGCTGTGAATGGCTGTAAGCTCCTCAATATTGGTTAAATTACCGTCGGCGTTGGTGCGGCACACCCCGCGGGATACAGTGCCGTTTTCGGTTAAGGTGTTTTTCAGCCGAAAGCCCACCATGCAGTAATCGCCCAAATTAAGGGAAAGGTGCTCGTTAATTTGGCGATAGGCCGAGGGGCCGTAATAGTCGTCGGCGTTAATAGCGGCAAACGGTTGGTCTACCAAGCTGCGGCAGCACAAAACCGCGTGGCCGGTGCCCCAGGGTTTTTCCCGCCCCTGCGGCACGGTAAATCCTTTGGGCAGGGCGTCCAACTCCTGAAACGCGTAGCTTACCTCTACCTTTTTTTCAATACGCTTGCCAACCAGCTCTCTAAAATCCTTTTCAATGGCGTGCTTAATAACAAAAACAACCTTGTTAAAGCCGGCGTTTATGGCGTCGTGAACCGAATAATCCAGTAGCACTTCCCCGTTTTTACCAAGCGGCTCCAGCTGCTTTAAACCGCCAAAACGGCTGCCCATGCCGGCGGCCATAACCACCAATGTTGTAGGAATACCCATGCTTTATTACCTCGATTATTTTAAATTTTGTTGCCGGCGGCAAAAGGGCCAACACCCTGCGCATAAGCCGCTGCAGAGGCTTTAGTTTAAGCGCGCAAACGCCCAAAACCCTTTGCCGCAAATTAAGTATACCGCTGTTTTTTTGCAAAACAATGGCAATTTCTTGCAAAATGCTGTGTTTATTTATCGTCAACCGGATTTTCGTTAGCCGGTTCGGGCGGGTTTTTCGGCTCGGCGTCTACATGGCCGGCAATGTTGCCAATTTGGCTATCCTCATCCGAAAAGCCCTCGGTGCTTTCCCGCATAAATAAAATTTTAAGGGTCATAATAACCAGCTTAATATCTAAAAAAATAGAATAATGCTGAATGTAAATAAGGTCCATATTCAGCTTGTCCTGCGGGCTGGTGTTGTACTTACCGTAAATTTGTGCGTAGCCGGTAAGGCCGCCCTTTACGCGGTGGCGTAAATCAAACTCCGGCAGCAGCTTGGTGTATTCGTAAACATTCTCGGTCCGTTCCGGCCGCGGCCCCACAAACGACATATCGCCCTTTAAAATGTTTAACAGCTGCGGCAGTTCATCTAACCGCAGGGGGCGAATAACCTTGCCAACCGGGGTAATGCGATCGTCGTTACTGGTTGCTTTGCGCAGCTTTACCTTGTCGGCGTCTACAATCATAGACCGAAATTTTAAAACATTAAAAATTTTACCGTCCTTGGTTACGCGGTTTTGTTTAAAAAACACCGGGCCTTTATCGTAAAGCTTAATAGAAAGCGCGATCAGCAAAAAAATTGGGCTGGAAATAATAAGCCCTATGCCGGAAATTAAAAGGTCTAAGGTGCGTTTAATAATTTGCTGCTCAATGGTAAGGCCGTTATTACGGCAAACTAAAATAGGCGTATCGTAAACCTGCGCCTGATGCAGGCTGTTAATAATAATATCGTTGCTGGAGGGCAAAAAGTAGATTCGCTTTTTGTTGGCGTAGCAGTAGCGCAAAATCTCGTTTTGCTGCGATTTTTCAAAATTGCAGATCAGCACAGCCTCGTAGCCGTCAATAATTTTTAAAATTTCTGGCATGGGGCGATCGGTTAAAACAACCTCGCCAATGTTGTACCGCTGCTTAATGCGGCTCATTTTGTTAATAATGTGGGTTTTATCGTCCCGCCCGTCGGTAACGGCTACAATGCGGTGGGCCTTGTAAAGGCTATAATAAATAGAATCGGCCGCATGCACCTCTAAAAAAATTACCACCAGCTGCAAAACGGTGGCCAAAATTAAGGCCAAAGGGTTTAGCAGCACCCGCGCCACCAACGACAGCACTAAGTACATTAAAATGTTGGTAAAAAAGGTTGAAAGCGCAATGCTGTAAATAACCTCGTTACGCCGGGTAGTGCCAATTTTAAACCCGCCGTAAAGCGTACCAAACAGCAACAAAAAAAGGTAGTAGGTTAAAATAACAACATAGTTCCCCTTACTGCTGAACAGCGCAATTTGGTAGTTGTTTTGCCAGCAGTTAATAAACACAAAGGAAACCGACATTAAAATTAGCACCTTAAGCACCAACATAATGGATTTACGGAATTTCATTAATAAATTCATTTTTAAAGCTCCAATATTTTATTTTAAAGCCTTTTGAATACGGGCCATAGCCTCTACCGTGCGCTCCCGATTGCCGAAAGCGGTAAGGCGGAAAAAGCCCTCGCCGTTTTTGCCAAAGCCCTCACCCGGGGTGCCAACTACATTAGCCTTTTGCAAAAGCAGGTCAAAAAAGTCCCAAGACTTCATACCGCCGGGGCATTTTAACCAA
>URRK01000115.1 GCA_900550315.1 uncultured Oscillospiraceae bacterium
CAACGAGATGATACCTAAAATGCCAATAATCCAAAAACAAACCATAGCAATACCGCTTTTTAAAGCCGAAAGCTTTTTGGCTAAATCGCCGTGCGAAACAACGTTAGAAACGCCCTCGGTGTTTTTAATGGCGGCAATGGTCTGGTCAAATTGCTCCATAGAGGTTAAGGTAATTCGGCAGCCGGCCGACATGGGGTTGCCACCTTCCTCCTCAAAAATCTCAAAAGCGCCGGCTTGATCCTCCAACACGGTGGACTTGGCATTTTCTAATGCCTTTTCGCTGGAGATGTATTCAACCGAGGCAACATTCGGCAGCTTTTGAATAGCGTCGCAAACCGCTTGGGCTTCCTGCTCGTTGTGAATACGGTAAGCTGTATCGGGCACCGAGGAATTGGCCGCCTGGGACGCGTTAGAAGCGGTAGAAGAGGTGCCGATGGCCGCGGCGTCGCCGTATAATACCGAGTTTTTATCGTTAAAATAGGCCATAATAACATTTTGCTGTTCTAACGAGCTCATGCTTTTATCTACATTTTTGGTTAGCAAAACAGCCATGCCGATTAAGGTCATGCAAGCAACCAAAACGCCAACCGAGGCAACCGACATTAAACGGTTGACCCAAACATTTTTAAAGCCTTCGTTCGTTAAATACTTTACGCTTTGCATTTTCATAAGGCACCCTCCGCGTTATCGGCCACAATGCGGCCGTTTTCCAGCATAATAACACGGTGGTGAAAATCACGAACCAGGTTATGCTCGTGCGTAACCATTAAAACCGTAGTGCCGGCCGCATTAATGCGGTTCAGCATTTCTACAATTTCGTAAGACATATTCGGGTCTACATTGCCGGTAGGTTCATCGGCAATAATTAGGCGGGGTTTGTTAATTAACGCGCGGGCCAGGCCAACACGCTGCTGCTCGCCGCCCGAAAGCTCGGCCGGTTTAGAGCGGGCCTTGTGCCCCAGGCCAACCAGGCTAAGCGCCTTGGCAACCTCGCGCCGGATAAGACTGGGCGAAGCACCAACAACATGCATGGCAAAAGCGACGTTATCAAATACATCCATGGTGGGAATTAAGCGGAAATCCTGGAATACTATACCCATGGTACGCCGCAGCATTGGTATTTCGCGGTGACGAATGGTAGAAAGCCGAAAACCGTTTACATAAATTTCGCCTGCGTTGGCTTTTTCCTCCCGCATAATTAACTTCATAAAAGTGCTTTTGCCGGCGCCCGAAGCACCAACTACAAACACAAACTCCCCCTGCCGAATCTGAATGTTCACATCCTCTAACGCGTGGGTGCCGGTTAAATAAGTTTTGGAAACGCCCTTAAACTCAATAACCGGGCGTTGATCTGCCGCACCCTGCGCTGCAGAAAAATTTTGTTCTTCCATTTAAAAACTTCTCCTAAAAACGGTAGTAACGGTTTTTTAAGCTTAATACTTAATGGGGTTAGACTGCAGGTATTTTTTTACCATTAAGGCAATTTTAAATACAATGGCGTGGTCAAATTCGCGCAGGTCCAGCCCGGTAATCTTTTTAATTTTGTCTAACCGGTAAACCAAGGTGTTGCGGTGTACAAACAGCTTGCGCGAGGTTTCGGAAACATTTAAGTTATTCTCAAAAAAGCGCTGAATGGTAAACAGTGTTTCCTGGTCTAAGCTTTCAATAGAGCCGCGCTTAAAAATCTCCCGCAAAAAGGTTTCGCACAAGGTGGTGGGCAGCTGGTAAATTAACCGGGCAATGCCAAGGTTATCGTAGCTTACAATGGCTTTTTCGGTATCAAACACCTTGCCAACCTCTAAGGCCATTTGCGCCTCTTTAAACGAGCGGGCCAAGTCTTTAATATTTTCCACCACGGTGCCAATGCCAACTACAACATGGGTGTAAAATTCGCCCGAAAGGGTATCTACAATACTGCGGGCCAATTTTTCTAAGTGCTTGGTTTCAATATCCTGCTTAATCTCTTTTACAATGGCAATATCAGTCTCGCTAATGTTAATTACAAAATCGCGCGCCTTGTCGGGGAACAGGTTTTGCATTACCTCGTAAACCGAAACATCATTGTGCGAAGTAATGCGAATTAACAGCACCACACGGGCAACATCGTTGGTAAAATGCAGCTCGCGAGATTTTAAGTAAATATCGCCGGGCAAAATATTATCTAAAATAACATTTTTAATAAAGTTGCCGCGATCGTATTTTTCGTCGTGAAAATGTTTAATGTTGGAAAGGGCAACCGCTAAAATTGCGCAGTATTTTGCGGCCTGCGGATCTGTCCCCTCTACAAAAAGGGTGTATTCCGGGTGTTGCGGCGTACCAAAAGGCTTATAGGTAAAACGGCCGCTGACAAACGCTTCGTTCCCGCTAACAATGGGAAAAGTTTCAAACTCCTGCGTTTCACCAATACGAACCAGCTCGCTGCAGGCAATAACGGTGTAGTTTTCATCCATTACGCCAATGGTACGGTCAATAGCGTCTTTCATCTGGTGAACAATACCCTGAAATAACCGATTAGACATATTTTTTACAACTCCTTATTTTTTAGCCTATAAAAGCAAAACTTTTAAACAAAAAAGCATTTAAAAAAACAAACTACAAATTTCAACATTATATATTTTACAGCATTTTAGGTAGAATTGCAAGGCCTTTTTAACAAAACGGTTAAAAAAATTACAAAAAGGTTACAATTTCCAAACGCAGGGCCTAAAAAAGGCCACGCAGCCAAAAAGTGGCCATGCAAACAAGCGGGAATGAGCTGTTTCACACATTCCCGCCACGCCAGGCAAGCGCAACTGCGGCCCTACGAAACCGCAAACGCAGCTTGTTTAATTTTTTTGTTTACTACCGAGTAAAACCAACAATAAATGGCCTCCCCCAGTTCCTGGTAAATGGGGTCGCCGTCATGCGCGCAAAGCATGGCAAAGGTTTGGCCAATGCGGCGGTCAACCTCGGTGCCCCGCCGGTAAGATAAATAGTAGAACGAAAAGGCGCCGGTATCGGTCGAACGGTCCGGCAGATCGGCGTCAATGGCCCTTAGCGCGTCAAAAAACGCAGCCTTGGCAATTTTAACGGTACAAACCGCCGGGCACTTGGTTTCCAGCGTGCTTAAAACCGTAAAGCAAAGTAACAGCAGCTTTTGGCGATCCAGCTCGTCGCTGTCGCCGGGGCAGCTGCCGTCAAAGCAGTCGTTATTTCCGGCGGCAACAAAAGCCTCGGCCAACGCGGCCCCCAGCTTTTTTGCGCGTTCAATGTTGCCGTTTGCAACCTCTCTGGGGTACTCCTCAAAGCCGGATACATCGGTTTTTTCTACCTCTTTTTGCTGCGAAGGCTTGTCCCCCGCTATTTTCATATCATAATCCTGACACAAATTACTCACCTGCTTTTGCTTTGTAGGCAATTAACGCCTGCGCCAATTGGTCGGGGCAGGAGGTTGGCTTAAAGCCACAGCGAATGTGCTGCAACCGCTGGATTACCTCATCTACCGGCATACCGCGAACCAACGCGCCTACCCCCTGCGTATTGCCGGAACAGCCACCGCGGAATTTTACCGACTGAACAATATTGTTTTGCACTTCAATTTCAATAGCGGTAGAACAAACACCGCTTGGTTTGTAGGTAAAGGTCATTTAAAATCACATCCTAACTATTTTAACAGCGCCTAAATTCTTATTTTTCGGGTTTTTAACACCAAAAGCTTTTTAAACCCAAAAGCAATTTTTAAGCTACCCCTTAGCGCAGCCCTGCCGGGCCGGCCAAAGCTAAAGCTTAAAATTTTGCGGGTTTTGGTCCAGCGTGATTTCGGATAGCTTTTTTTTAATGTAACAGGTAATGTCGGCAAAAACGGCGCGATACCGGCAATAACCCTCAGGGTGCGTGCAGGTCTCCCCCGCCAGCTGACACCGATTAAGCGAAAGCGGGCCGTTCATGGTTTCAAAAACATCTAACAAGGTTATGCTGCCGGCAGGCTTGGCCAAACGGTAGCCACCCTTGCTGCCGCGCACTGAGCCAACCAGCCCGGCTAAAACCAGCTTGTGCAAAATTTTTAAAGCAAAACGCTGACTAACGCCGGTTTTTTCAGAAATTTCTACCGCGCCAATGCGTGCGTCCTGCTCCGAAAGGCAGGAAAGAATACGAATGGCATAATCGGTTTCACTGTTTAAAAGCATAAAGAATTACCTATCCTTAAACCGGTTGCTGCGAACCGGGTGGCGCAGCTTACGCAAAGCCTTAGCCTCAATTTGGCGAATACGCTCGCGGGTTACTTTAAATTCAGAGCCAACCTCCTCCAGCGTGTGGCAGCGGCCGTCTTTTAACCCAAAGCGTAGGCGAATAACCTGCTCCTCGCGGGAAGTTAGGGTTTTTAAAACGCTGTCAATGTCCTCATTCGTAATGGTTTTCAAAGCGGCGTCATCCGGCGCTAAGGCGTCTTCATCCCGAATAAAGTCCATTAACCGGCTGTCTTCCTCAGGGCCAATCGGCGTTTCCATAGAAACGGGCTCCTGCGCTACGCGCATAATTTCGCGCACCCGCTCTACCGAAAGCTCCATGCGCTCGGCAATCATCTCCTCGCTGGGCTCCTGCCCGTTTTCGTGCAGCAGCTGGCTTTGTACCTTTTTTAAGCGATTAATGGTTTCTACCATGTGCACGGGAATACGAATGGTTCTTGCCTGGTCGGCAATGGCGCGGGTAATGGCCTGGCGAATCCACCAGGTGGCGTAGGTAGAAAATTTAAAGCCCTTGTTATAATCAAACTTTTCTACCGCTTTAATTAGGCCAACATTGCCCTCTTGAATTAAATCTAAAAAGTGCATCCCGCGGCCAACATATTTTTTTGCAATGCTAACTACCAAGCGCAAATTTGCCTCGGTCAGCCGTTTTTTCGCCGCATCGTCACCATTGCTAATACGAATGGCTAAATCTTTTTCCTCATCGTTACTCAACAGGGGCACCCGGCCAATTTCTTTTAAATAAACCTTTACCGGGTCATCCAGCGTTAGGGCGCTGTCTACCGATGTGTCGGTGCTTAAATTATCAGCGTCAATTTCCTCCAGCTCATCGGCGGTGGGCTCGTCATAATCTAAATCCAGCACCGGCGGTTCGGCCGAAAGGGTTTCTAAATCCTCCGGCACTTCTTCAATATCGTCCAGCTCCTCCTTTTCATCGGCTTCCTCGGGCAGCGGCTCGTCCGGCTTTGGCTCCTGCGCCGCAATCTCCGCGTCAATTAACTCGTCTGCCAGCAGGGCCTCGTCTTTTTTTGCTTTTTCTTTACTCATTGCCGTTGTGCTCCTTTTTACTTCTAATCATTTTTGTTATTTCATCTGCCCATTGCTCTTGCGAAAGGCTGCCGCTTTGGGACAGTTGTAGTTTTTCGTTTTCTTCCCGCAGCGTTTGAACCGACTGTTTAAAAGACTCGGCCGGGTTGTTAAACGCGCTGCGTTTAGCAGTAAGGGAGGTAATGTAGCCAATTTCCTCCGGCGTGTAATCGGCGGCAATAAAGCCAATATCAAACGCCGCGCCCTGCTGCGCACAGACCGTTAAGCTATGCAAAACGCGCCGGTTTAAAGCCGAAACAAACAAAGGGGATAAATCCTGCTGCCGGGTTAAATAATCGGGGTGGGCAATTAGCAGGGCTAAAATTTCCTCCTCGGCGCTAACGGCGCGGGCCAGCCTTTGTTTTTCGGGGTTTACGGCGTTTGGCTGCAGGCGGGGGGTAACAATTTCGCGCAGCTTGGCCCGCCGGCCGGAAAAATGCTTTTTTTTACGCAGCTGTTCTACCTTGGCGGCCAAAACCTCTTTTGAAACGCTGAATT
>URRK01000116.1 GCA_900550315.1 uncultured Oscillospiraceae bacterium
CCGGTAAGAGCCGGGGGTTAAGCTGCTGGCCGAAATTTTGCTGTCGTCCCACAGGGTAATAATTGAATCGCGCTCGTCCTCTTTTTGCTTTTCCGGCAGGGTGTTTAAATCTACCTCCGCCTGCCGAAACTGCCCGCTGTTTGGATCGGCAAAGGGCTGCTTTTTTTGCGGCAGACGAATTTCGGGGCGTTCATCCCCCGCGGCAAGCGCCGTCTTTACCGTGCGGTAAACGGCCTCAAAAACCAGGCGCTCATTGGTAAAGCGCACCTCGGTTTTCGTAGGGTGCACATTTACATCTACAAAATTGGGATCTATACGAATATTTAACACGCAGGCGGGGAACTTGCCCACCATAGCGGAATTTTTGTAGGCTTGATCCAACGCGGCCGAAACCGTGCCGGATTTTATAAACCGGCCGTTTATAAAAAAGAACTGGCCGTTGCGGTTGGGGCGGCAGTTGGTGGGGCGGCAGGTAAACCCGGTTACCGTAACGGGGCCCTCTACTGCCGGCAGCTGCATCATTGCCTTTGAAAAATCGCGCCCTAAAACGGCGTAAATGGCCGAGCGCTGCTTGCCGTCGCCCGCGGTGGCCAGCACCTGCTTGCCGTCTTTAATAAAATGAAAACTAATTTCGGGGTGCGAAAGGGCCAAACGATCCATAATTGCGCCTACGGCGCTGCCCTCGGTTACATCTTTTTTTAAAAATTTCATTCTTGCGGGCACATTGTAAAACAGATCCCGCACAATTACCGTGGTGCCCTGCGGGCAGCCGGCGTCCTCCAGCGAAAGCTCCTCCCCGCCGTGTATGGTGTAGCAGGCCCCCAGCTCGGCACCGGCGGCCGCGGTAATCATTTCTACCTTTGCTACCGCGCAAACCGAGGCCAAAGCCTCGCCCCGAAAGCCTAAGGTTAAAATAGAATTTAGGTCTTCTGCCGAGGCAACCTTACTGGTGGCGTGACGCAAAAATGCCGTGCGGATCTGGTCCCGCGCAATTCCGCAGCCGTTATCGGCCACCCGCATATAGGTAACGCCGCCGTGCTGAATTTCTACCGTAATGGTGGTGGCACCGGCGTCAATAGCATTTTCTACCAGTTCTTTAATTACCGAGGCCGGGCGTTCTACCACCTCGCCGGCGGCTATAAGCTCGGCAATATTTTTGGGCAACACTTTAATTTGCGGCATTTTTGTTCCTCCCTTTAGTACTTTTTCCGGCAAGACCGAATGTTTTTAAACTGCGGCTTTAAGCCGTTTTGTTGAGCTTTTGGGTTGCTGTTTTTTAGACGATTTTGGCGGCTGCTTTACACCAAAATTGGCTAAACACTCGTTAAATCTTTTTGGCGCGGCCGGCAATGTCGTTTAAAATGCCCAGCGCCTCAATAGGGGTTAAAACGTTAACATCTAAGGCCTTTAGCTCCTCAATAATGCCGTTATATTCCCCCACGCCAAGCGGCAGCTGCACCGGCTGCTGTACTACTTTTACCTCGCGCGTTACACCGGTTTCCTCCAGCTCTTTTAAAATGGCCTTTGCCCGGCGAATAACCCCCGAGGGCAGCCCGGCCAACTTTGCAACCTCTACGCCGTAGCTTTCATCGGCCCCGCCGCGCACAATTCTTCTTAAAAAAGTAATGTCATCGCCGTGTTTTTTTACGGCAATGTTGTAGTTTTTAACGCCCTTTAGCTCGTTTTCCAACGCGGTTAGCTCATGGTAGTGGGTGGC
Organism: uncultured Oscillospiraceae bacterium; assembly: GCA_900550315.1. Classification (GTDB taxonomy): domain Bacteria; phylum Bacillota; class Clostridia; order Oscillospirales; family Acutalibacteraceae; genus UMGS1279. The sequence continues at coordinate 1,718 of URRK01000116.1, forward strand.
GAACAGCGTTTTGGCGCCCAGCTTTTTAGTGTCGGCAACGTGCTCCAGCACCGCCCGCGCAATGGCCATGCCGTCAAAGGTAGAGGTGCCGCGGCCAATTTCATCTAAAATTAAAAGGCTATTTGGCGTTGCGTTTTTTAAAATGTAGGCAACCTCGTTCATTTCTACCATAAAGGTAGATTGCCCGGTTGCAAGGTCGTCGGATGCGCCAACACGGGTAAACACGGCGTCGGTTATTGGAATATTGGCCGATTGCGCCGGCACAAAGCTGCCGATTTGGGCCATAATTGTTATTATGGCAACCTGCCGCATATAGGTAGATTTACCGGCCATGTTTGGCCCGGTAATAATGGCGCAGCGGTTTTCCTTTTGGTCTAACACCGTATCGTTCGCAACAAAGGGGATTTTGCTGACCCTTTCAACCACCGGGTGGCGTCCAGCGTTAATGTTTAAAACGCCGTCGGTATTCATGCGCGGGCAGCAGTAGTTGTTGGCAATTGCCACCGTAGCAAACGAGCAAAGGGAATCTAACTGCCCAACGGCCGCCGCGGTTTGCTGAATACGCTGCAAATTGTTGGCAATTTGGTTGCGCAGACTGCAAAACAGCTCAAATTCTAATTGAATATCCCGCTCGCGCGCGCCTAAAAAACGCGCCTCAAAATTCTTTAGTTCATCGGTAATATAGCGCTCGGCGTTGGTTAAGGTCTGCTTGCGAACATAATCCTCCGGCACGCTGTTTGCGGCCGAAAGCGGAACCTCTATGTAATAGCCAAAAACCTTATTGTACCGCACCTTTAAATTTTTAATGCCGGTGCGCTCTTTTTCGTGCAGTTCCAGCCGAGTAATAAAATCCTTTCCACCGTTCATGTCAGCGCGAACAGAATCTACCTCGCTGCTAAAGCCGGGGCGGATAATGTTGCCGTCCTTCATGCCAATGGGCGGGTTTTCAGCCAGGGTATTCTCAATTAGCTCGCACTGGTCGGTTAGCGGATCCATGCTTTGAAACAGGCTTTGCAGCAGCTTGCTGTGCGCGGTAGAAAGCAGCTGCTTTAACGGAGCAAACCGGCTCATGGTGCGGGAAAGCTCCTGCACCTCTTTAGGATTGGCGGTGCCGTAAACCACGCGGGTCATTAGCCGCTCTACATCTCGCATTCCGGTTAAATACTCGGTGGCCTCGCCCAGCAAAACGGCGTCGCTTGCCAGCTCGTCTACCGCGTTTTGCCGCTGTAAAATGCTCTGCATGCTAAGCAGCGGCTGTTCTAACCAGCTGCGCAGCAGCCGTTTGCCCATGGCGGTTTTGGTTTTATCTAACACCCAAAGCAGCGAGCCGCGCTTGGTTTTACCGCGCATGGTTTCAATCAGCTCTAAATTTCGCATAGAGGAAAGGTCGATATTCATGTACTTGCTGCTGGTGTAGCGGTCAATTTTTTGCAGGCCCGAAAGCTTGCTCATTCCGTTTTCGCTTAAATACTGCAAAACGGCGTCTAGGGCAGCGGTCTCGCACGAATTGGCCGAAAGACCCAGCTGCTCTACGCTAAGGGTGTTAAACTGCCGTACCACAAACTCCCCCTTTCCGGCGGCCAAAAATTTTTCATCGGCCAGAACCGAAATGCGGCAGTTTAGGGTTTGGGTTAAAAACTGCTCTAATTTAGGGTAAAGGCGGTAGCTTTGCGAAAGCAGCACCTCGCTGGGCAAAAAGCGGCCCAATTCGCTAATGAGGCGGTTTTCCAGCTCCTCCCCCGCAAGGGTAGTTAAGTGCACCTCACCGGTAGAAACATCTACAAAGCAAACGCCGGCGCTTTTTTCGCCAAACGCAATACCGCAAAGATAGTTGTTTTTGCCCTCCTCCAGCATAGAATCCTCTATTACCGTGCCGGGGGTAATAACCCGAACCACCTCCCGCTTTACTAAGCCCTTAGCCGTTGCCGGATCCTCCATTTGCTCGCAAATGGCAACCTTGTAGCCCTTTTGAATTAACCTTGCAATGTAGGATTCGCAGCTGTGGTAGGGAATGCCGCACATGGGCGCGCGCTGCTCTAACCCGCAATCCTTTCCCGTTAGCACCAGATCCAGCTCCTCGGAGCAGGTTTTGGCGTCGTCGAAAAACATCTCGTAAAAATCGCCTAAGCGAAAAAGCAAAATAGATTCAGGATTAGATTCTTTAATGCTTAAATATTGCTGCATCATTGGTGAAATGCCGGCCAATGCTTTAAACCCCCTTTGGTAAAACTTTAAACAATTTGCCGACCCAGCCGGCCTTAAATTTTGCGCTTAGTGGCAGCCCTTGCAGGTGGCACAGGATCCGGTGCAGCCCTCAACATCAATGGTAAAAGGGTCCTCGCCGTTGGCGGCGCCGTTAATAACCGTGTTAATTTTTTGCACTAAGCTTTCCAGCTCGGCGTGGGCGGCGTTGTACGCCTGCATAGAGGGGTTTTGCATGACCCTTTCGTACACCGCTTTTAGCTGCTCGTTTAAGGATTTAATTTTTTCGTCGTCCCGCTCGTCCTCCGAAAGCGCCCGGTCTAACGACATACGCGCCAAATTAAATTCCCCAATTTGGTTTTGCAGCTCGGCGTCGGCGTCGTTGGCCTTTTTAGCCTGCTCAATTTTTTTAAAGCAATCCTGCTGTTGAATGGCCTGGCCCAATTGCCGGGCAAGTTCTAAAATTTCCATTTAATATAATCCTCCGTTTTGGCCCTACGGCCGGTTTTTTGGTTTTTATAAAATAAATTAATTGTTTTTTTTAGGCGTGCGGGGCTCGGCATTTACAAGCTTGGCCGTTACCTGCCCGTTTTGCACCGTAACAAAAACGGTTACAAACTGCCCCAACAGGCTGGGCTCGCCCGCAAACTCTAAGCAAAGGTTGCCGCTGGTGTGCCCGGCCATGGTGCCCTCGCTGCGGCCGTAATCGTCGCAAAGCAGGGTAAAGGTTTTGCCGTTTAGAGCCTGCTCGTTTTGCCTTGCAATTTGCTCCTGCGCGGCCAGCAGCTGCCGAAACCACTCGCCCTTTTCCCTGCGGGAAACGGGATCGGGCAGGCTTGCGGCCGGCGTGCCGGGGCGCGGGGAGTAAATAAAGGTAAACAGCTGCTGAAACTGCACTGTTTGAATCAACTCTACAGTTTTTAAAAAGTCTTGATACTGCTCGCCGGGGAATCCTACTATAATATCTGAGGTTAAGGTAATTTCGGGCATGAGCTCCCGCGCGCGGCGCACCAAGCTAAGGTAATGCTCGGCGGTGTAGCGGCGGTTCATGCGTTTTAAAATTTCGTTCGACCCGCACTGCACCGGTAGGTGCAAATGCTTGGCAACCTTTTGGCAGCGGCTCATGGTTTGCAGCAGCTCGTCCGAGCAATCCTTGGGGTGCGAGGTCATAAATCGAATTCTAAAATTTCCCTCCACCGCGTTTAACAGGCTTAACAGCCTTGGAAAGTTTACGGTATTGCCCTGCTCATCCGGCTGCCCGCTGCAATAGGAGTTTACATTTTGGCCCAGCAGAGTAATATCCTTAAACCCGGCCTGCACCATTTGTTTAAACTCGGTTAAAATTTCTAAATAATTGCGGGAGCGCTCGCGCCCGCGCACATAGGGCACAATGCAGTAGGTGCAGAAATTATCGCACCCATACATGATAGGCAGCCAGGCGCGGAAGCCGGAATCACGCCGGATGGGCAGCTCCTCCACCACGGCGTTGCGCTCGACCGGGGTTTCCAGGTAGCGCTTGCCGCGGTGCAGGCGCTCCACCAGCATGGCGGGCAGGCGGTCAATGCCGTCCACGCCGAACACCAGATCCACATAAGGGTAGCTGGCGCGCAGCTTATCCACAATATGCTTTTGCTGCGCCATGCAGCCGCATACCCCGATGATCAGGCGGGGGTTCTTTTCCTTCAGCTTTTTCAGCGCGCCGACATTGCCGAACACGCGCTGTTCCGCATGTTCGCGCACAGCGCAGGTATTGAACAGGATCAAATCTGCCTGCTCGACGGAATCACAGACGCCGAAGCCGATGTCCATCAGCACGCCGCGTATCTTCTCACCATCGTTCACATTCTGCTGGCAGCCATAGCTGCGCACATA
>URRK01000117.1 GCA_900550315.1 uncultured Oscillospiraceae bacterium
CTTTAAAATTCATATTTTAGAGGCAGACAATACCTTTTACGAAGGGGAATGTGAATCGTTAATGGTTCCAACCTCTAACGGGCAGTACGGTGTTTTAGCCGGACACAGCAACACCATTACCGCCATTGTGCCCGGTATTATGACCTACCGCACCCCTGGCGGGGAGGACCTTTTGGCCAGCGTTTCGGCCGGGCTGTTAAAAATAGAAAATAACGATGTTTTAGTGCTGGTGGACGCCGCCGAACGCCCGGAGGAAATTGACGCGAACCGTGCCCGCCGTTTAGCCGACGCCGCCAAAGAGGCTATGCTGCAAAAAAAGAGTATTTTAGAATACCGCGCAGCGCAAACCAACCTTTCCCGTGCCATTGCACAGCTAAGGTTAGCCGGCTCCCGCCGGGGGGAATAAATTTAATTTGCAAGGCCAATTGGCAGTAAAATACCGTTTTTATTCAGTTTAAAACAACAATTCTATATTGCATCATTAAAACAGCAAGGCTGCAGCTTGGCGGCCTTGCTGTTTTTTTTGCGCTGCAAGGCTTTTTGCAGCGCAGTTTTGCTTTGGCAAGCGTTTTTTGGCGGCTTTTCTTTTTACCTTTCCTCCAAAAAAGGCAAATATTCAATAAACCTTTTGGTGGCGGGGCTTAAAAGGCTTTTGTTTTTAAAGACTAACCCAATTTGGCGGTAACGGTGCTAAGCTTTGCTTATTTTTTCTTTTACCGCAAAACAATTTAATTAATTTTAAAAAAAAACAGTTCATTTTGATATTGTACTTCTCCCGTTATTAAACTATAACGCTGTTAAATATTTATTATTTATGGGGTGGAAGTTATGGAATCAACACTGGTAGAAAGCGCCTTAATGGCCGACATTAATAAATTAGATTTAACGGCAAATTTGTTGGAAAAATGCCCGGAACCAAAGCTTAAAAGTGAAAGCGGGTGCGAGGTTATTGTAAAAAGCCTGCACGGCGGTGCCCTCAGCGCTTTAACCAAAGATCGTGTTATGTTTGACCGAAAACATGTACAGTTGGAATGTAAAAAGCTTCCGTTTACTTTAACCTACTGTTTAAACGGCCGTTGGCCGGTTCAAGCTATTTTAATTTCTACCTATGTTGCTTACCAAAGCGATTACGGTTACGGCAGCTACGAAGTTTATTTGGGGCAGGAGGAAGCTACCCTTTACCGCCCCGAAAACAAAATAGGCAAATTTGACCGTACCGGTAAGTTTGAGCAGCAAAACGCCAAAAAATTTGCAGCGCAAATATTTTATCTTTCCAAGGGCGTTGCGGCTAATTTTTTAGGCTTTCGGTTTACAAAGGGCTGTGTGTTAGACGGGGTAGTGCGGTTAGATTTAGTAGGCGCTTTTTCGGGTGCAACACAGGGCCAAGTGCAAGGGTTTAGAAAGCTGGGCGTACCAATTTTAAACCCGGCTACTGCAACCGTAGAAAACGGTTGTCAAACTTACCCGTTTAACCCCAAGGCCTGCATTAACAAATTAGTTGTTAAAAATGTAAACGAGCCGGTTTTTGCTTTAATAAACGGCAAGCAGGTTTTACTGCCAACCAAAAACGCTGAACCTTACGGGGAGGATTCTTTAATTACACTGCCGCAGCCGGTAACAGCAGAGGCTATTAGCACCGCACCAAACAATTTGGTAACGGCGTTAATAACCCAAAATACGGCGACGATTAAAAGTAAGGTCATAAATCCGGATTTTTTAGGTACCGGCGTAAATGTGCTGCCTACTCAGTTAATGGATACCAGCTTAGAAATGGGGTACGATCCCGATTTTTTTGAAAAAGTGGAAAAACCGGCAATTTTGACCTTGCGCGCAAATTGCCAGGGTTTGGTTTCAAAACGATTGGTTTCAAACCGCACCGGATGAATACAATTTTGAGCTTCCAAAGTTCCGGCAATTTTTAAAATACATGGATGTTTTTAAACAGCTGGACACCGATATTGAGTTAAACTTTACCTTTGTTGTTGGCAGAAATATACTGCCGTGGTTCAGTATTCCGGGGGTAAAAGACCAAGCACGCAGCGCCCCACGGGATCTAAAACAATTTGCGCACTCGGTTGCCGCCTGCTTAAAGCATTTGTGGGGGCTGGGCTACCCGGTGCGTGCCTTAACCATTTCGAACGAGCCGAACAATATTAATTTTTATACCGGTAGCGGCCCGGAACACAAAAAGGAATACTATGCGCTGGCATTAAGGGAAATTGACGCGCAGCTGCGGAGTGAGGGGCAGCGAGAAAAAGTTGAAATTTGGGGTGCCGAATCAACTTCTAGCGGGCACGACTGGCCGCCGGCCATGCACCGCTTGGCGGCGGGGGTAATAGATCGCTACACCGCACACAACTACCAAAGCTTTTACCAAGAGTATGAAGGCTGGTTGGCCCCGCAGTACAAAAAAGATGTTGACGGCAAAAGCATTTGCATTACCGAGTTTGGCACCGCCTACCCAACCTTTAAGCTTAGCAACATTGGTACACTAATAGCCGTTGCAAATTGCGGGTTTGATGCGGCGTTGGAATGGTGCCTGACCAACTCCTGCCTGCCGGACCCCATGTTTTTTCCGTTTGATGAGGCTATTTGTTTGTACCGCAATGAAACCAGCAATAAAAAATACATTAATCGGTTGCAGCCCCAACGCATTTGCGATGAATTTGGCCCTGCGCTACGGTACATTAAAAAGCACAGCAGGGTTTTAAAAGCCGAGTATTGCAACAATTTCGATGTACACATTGCTGTTTTTGAAAAGGACGGGGATTATACCATTATTGCCGAAGCGGCCGGATCCGGCAACCGTGAACTAAAAATTGATTTAAGTGAGCTGAACTTAAAAAATAAGGCATTTCAAAAGCTGCATTATGTAATAGATAGCGATGTTTTCCCAAAATCACTGCTCCCTTCTGCCGAACCGGCCATTTTAAACAACAATTGTATTGTAGAAAAGCTTACAACGGCACATGAAATGTATTTATTTACAACTTTAACCGATTAAATATAAAAATACCAATCAATTTTCACCGCAAGCTAAGGGATTTTAGAACCATTAGCTTGCGGTATTTATGATTATTGTGAATAAATTTTTAGGGTATTTAGTAAAAAAACAGTCGATTATGATATATATTTTAATAAATTTTTGTTTTATATTATAATTAGCAATTTGCAAAATACTTATTTTGGAGGACAGCAAATGATGAAATATTGTTTAAAAAAGCAAATGGCATTAGTGCTTTCGGCCGTGCTGCTGGCAATTTCTTTGGTTGTGCCAACCGCCGCCGAGGGCACAGCAACCCCGGTAAATTTGGTTACCGACGGCGGGTTTGAGGGTCAAAGCGTTGGTACGCTTTCAAAAGTTACCCCTGACAATGTAAACCAATGGGGAATTTTAAATTCCGGTGTTGCAAAGGTTGTAGAAATTGTTAGCGGTTCCGATGCCCACACAGGCGAAAAATACGCTAAAGTTGCGCCGCAAATCTATAATGAGGCTCAAGGCCCTTATTTAAGATCTTTAGGTATGGTGCTTAATGTTGAGGCAAACACCGAATACCTTTTAACCTTTTGGGCCAAAAGTTCTTTTACCAAAGCAAATGTTTACGGAGGGGTGGTAAACGCCAATGCCTCCAGCATTGAACAAAAGTACGATAATAAACAATATGTGCGCGCCCAAATTACAGGTAATACCTGGAAATTCTACTCGGTTGCATTTAACAGTAACGCAAACACCGCCATTGGTTTAATGTTTGGCGCAAATTTAACAAACATGACATCGAACGAAGAAAAAGAGCATTGCATAGACGATGTTGCTGTATACAAAAGCGAGGGCTTAAAAACCGTAAAGGTTGAGGCTACCGGTGATAATACCGCTGCTGCCTCCTCCGCTTTAGGGCTGCCCGGCACTGTGCTTACTGCCACCGCTGCCGGAACCGACCGATTTTTAGGCTGGTACAAAAACGGTACCTTGGTTAGCACCAGTGCAGTATACACGCTTGAAACAGCTTTAGAGGAGGATTCTACCTTTTTAGCAAAATTCTCCGGCAATATTATTAAAAACGGCGGGTTTGAGGCTTTTGCCGCCGGCGATTTAAATACGCGGTACGATGCGGGCGGTACCCTGCAAAACTTTGCCTGGGGCCGTGTTGCAACCAATGTTACCTGCGGTACGGTTGTTGCAAGCAGCGAGGACACCCACGCCGGCAGCAATTATTTAAGCTTTCACCCAACCGCCGATGCAAACCAGTTTATTCGAACGGTTGGTACCGTAGTTCCGGTAGAACAAAACAAGCAGTACCGGCTAACCTTTTGGGCCAAAAGCTTAAGCGCCAAAAATGAAACAAATATTTCGGCTGCAATTTTAAAAACAACCGCTAAAAATATTAGCGATAAAATTGAAGGCACCTTTTCTGTAAGCATTTTAAAAGAAAATACCGCTTGGCAAGAATACACCTTAATTTTTAACAGTAGCAGCTACACGCAGGTGGTAGTGGCTTTTGGTGGTAATACCGCTAAGGTGGCAGCGAATTACGCCATAGACGATATTGCTTTGTACGATCTAACCGCCTGCGGCATTGTTACCACTGGGGCAGACAGTTCTACCGGAAAATTGAACGAGGCTGGTTTAAGCGCAGCCATTCGCGCGGCAAGTAACACCGACGGCAATATTCAAAAAAACGGTCTGCGTGTTTACAACACGATTGAAAAAGACCTGCTGTGCGATGTGGTAGAATACGGCACCATTGTGGTGCGCAAAGATTATTTGCAAAAAGCAAACAATTTTGGTTGGAAGGGTACAAATCTTGCCGGTCAAACCTTTGCCGAGCCTACGGTAGAAATGTACGGTATTGGCGGCATTGGCTTTGGTGTTGCTTACCGTAAAGCCGGCGCTGCTACCGCTACCGGCAGTTCGGCTGTTGAACCCATTTTGTGGCGGGACGATTTAAACGGCGTTGCCATGTACACCGCTTTTGCAACCGGCATAGCAGAGGATTATTACGGTGACGCGTACCTGTACCGCTCTTACGCAGTTTTAACCAACGACGCTGTGGTGTATGGCAGAACGGTTGAGGTTAGCGTGTTTGATGTGGCCAACGCCATTAGCAATGCCGAAACTGCCCCGGAGGTTGATACCGCTGCATTTTATGCTTTCGTGAACGAAAACACCGGCGCCGCTTATGAAAGCTGGTGCACCAAGAACGGGAAAGAAACCGGCAGACTTTATAACTAATAAAAATTATTTTGGTATTTGGCAGTTGGTTAAGGTTTGGCTACCGCCAATAAAGCGGCAGCCTTTTGGCAGGAGCCACCGTTAAAGCAAATTGCCCGGGGCTTGCAAAGTTCGGCTAAAATGTGTTAAACTAATTGGGTAAACACAGCACAAAAGGGGAAATTAAAATGCGTAGCTTTACTTCTCGAAATTTTAGTGAGTTTAAAAATAAAGCCTCTGAATATCATTTTGAATTTTACGCTTGTGCTATTCGCAGTGCCGAATCTGAAAAGCAGGGGCACGCCTTTTGGCCGGATGGCCGTAAGGATTACCAAATTGTTATTATTGAAAAGGGTTACGGCTTTTTTAGAAACTCCCCCCAAGGCAAGGCTGTCCGCGTTGGCGAAAATAACCTGATTTTGTTTTGCCCGGGCGATTACCAAGATTACTGGTTTGAGAA
>URRK01000118.1 GCA_900550315.1 uncultured Oscillospiraceae bacterium
AGCAAAAATGCCCCGGCGTTCCTTAAAATTGGAACGCCGGGGCATTGGTATATAATTTTTAAATTGAAACCAAACACGGTTGGGGGAACGCTTTTGCCGGCATAAACTAAAAGTAAAGCCAGGCCGGTGCGTTAAATGGGGCAAATAAAAGAACCATGGTTAAGCACCGGACGGGCTTTAAGTTTTAAAATATAAGGCTTAAGTTTAAATTTTTAAAGGGGTTTATTCGGCCAAGGCAGCCTGCTTTAGCCCCTTGCGGCGGAACAGGTGAATCACTACACCAACAACCAATCCGGCGGCTGCAGGGCAAACCCAACCAAGGCCAAGGCTGTTAAGTGGCAGGTGGGTGCCTAAGCGGTTTAAGGTGCTTAAAACCGGAACTTCCGGCAACCCGTAAGGCAGGGCTGCAATAAGGTCAAACAAGGCCGAAGCCAGGGTAAAGGCGGTAACGCTAATGTAAACCGCTTTGTCGTGCAAAAACAGCTTGCCAAACAGCGCCAGCAAAATAATGGTAATAGCTAAGGGGTATAAGAACATTAATACCGGCAGCGACCAGGCAATAATAGCGTTTAAGCCAATGGTAGAAATAAAGAAGGAAAGTACGCAAAACCCAATGGCCCAGGCCTTGTATCTTGGCCCGTTCGGGAACAGCTTGCAAAACATTTCGCCGCAGCTGGTAATTAGCCCTACGGCGGTTTTTAAGCAGGCCAAGGTTACAATAACGGCCAGCACAATGCCGCCAACGCCTTTAAAGTAGTGTGTTGCAATTAGGTTTAAGGCTGCACCGCCGTCCTCCGAAAGGGGGTAGGCCACGCGGCTTTGCGCGCCAACAACAGCCAGCATAATGTAAATAACGGCCATAATAAAACAGCCAAAAATGCCGGAACGCAGCGTGTTGCCGGCAATGTGCTCCGGCTTTTCTACGCCAAGCTCACGAATGGTGGTAATAACAACAATGCCAAAGGCTAAGCTGGCTAAAGCGTCCATGGTGTTGTAGCCCTCAATAAAGCCTTTAAAAAAGGCACCGGTTTGGTAGGCCGGCTGCGGGGCAACCGTTGCGGTAGAGCCAATGGGGTTCATTAAGGCGGTAACAATTAACAGCGCTAAGCTTAAAAGGAACAGCGGGGTTAGCAGCTTACCCACCCAGGTTAAAATTTTGCCCGGCTTTAGTGAGAACCACAAAACAGCGGCAAAAAATAAAAACGCAAAAATCCAAATGAGCCAATTGGCCGTGCTCTCGTTTTGCAGCATGGGCTTTATGCCAACCGAAAAGGAGGTAGAGGCGCAGCGCGGAATGGCAAAAAACGGGCCAATGGTTAAGTACAGCGCGCAGGTAAAAAACATACCGTAGCCGTGGCTTACCCGGCTGCTCATTTGCAGCAGGCTTTCGCTTCGGCTCATGCCCATGGCTACAACGCCCAGCAGCGGCACGCCAACGCCAGTAATAATAAAGCCAATTACAGCCGGCCAAACCTGTGAGCCGGCCGATTGCCCCATAAACACCGGGAAAATTAAATTCCCCGCGCCAAAAAACAGGCCGAACAGCATACTGCCAACGGCAAAGGTCTCTGATACATTTAATCGTTTTTTCATTTGCTTCCCTTCAACTTCACAAAAAATTGGTATAGCGCACAGGCGCAGGCTTTAGCCGGCCAAAGCACTACCAAAGAATTATATCATAATTTGTTAACAATTGCAACTAAAATAAATTAAAAGAGAAGGGGATTTCAGGAAAAACCTAAACTATTTAAAAGTGTGGCTGCCGTTTTTAGCGCCAAAAAGCCGCTTTACCCAAAGCCGTTTAAAAAATTGCTTTTTTTGTTGCAAAAAGGCTTGACTTTTACTTTTAAAAATGGTAAACTATTTAAGCCGCATGCCGTGGGTTAAGTGCGCCCTTTTTGCAGCGCCCCCAAAAGCAGCGAGACTTTTTATTAAGGCAGGTGCCACCAATGTACGCTATTATTGAAACCGGCGGAAAGCAGTACCGTGTTCAAAACGGGGATGTTCTTTTTGTAGAAAAGCTGAACGCAGCTGAGGAAGAAAGCATCCAGTTTGAAAAGGTTATTGCAGTTTCCAACGAGGACGGCGCTTTAACCGTAGGCAAGCCCTATGTTGAAGGTGCAGTAGTTTCCGGAAAGGTTCTGAAAAACGGTAAGGGTAAGAAAATTACGGTTTTCACCTACAAACCTAAAAAGAGCAGCTCCAGAAAATTAGGCCACAGACAGCCCTACACAAAGGTTCAAATTGAAAACATTGCCCTTGCAAAATAATTTAGTATGACAACTGTTCGGTTTTATTGCTCCAGCGGGCAGCTTACCGGTTTTTTGGTAAGCGGGCACGCAACCAAAACTGCAAATGATGAAAACGGTCGGCTGGTATGCGCGGCAATTTCCTCCGCGGCATACATGGCGGCCAACACGCTAAGCGAGGTTTTAGGTTTGCAGCTAAACGCCCAGGTGCAAAACGGTAAAATGCAAATTAAATTGCTTACCGATTTTGAAAAAGCCCAGGTGGTTTTAAAAGGCTTTCGCCTGCATTGCGAGCAATTAGCAAAGCAGTACAAGGGCTCAATTACCGTTTATTCGGAGGTGTAAATTAAAATGTTACAGGTAAATATTCAACTTTTTGCGCATAAAAAAGGTATGGGTTCTACCAAAAACGGCCGCGACAGCGAATCGAAACGCTTAGGCGTTAAGCGCGGCGACGGTCAATTCGTTTTGGCCGGCAACATTCTTGTTCGGCAGCGTGGCACCCATTTTCATCCGGGTAACAATGTTGGCATTGGCTCTGATGACACTTTGTTTGCTTTAAAAGACGGCAAAGTTAAATTTGAGCGCTTAGGCCGCGACCGCAAAATGGTTAGCATTGTTGCGGAATAATTTAGTTTTTGCAAAGCCCTGCCGTTTGGTGGGGCTTACTTTTGTTATTTTGCTTTGGCGGGGGAATGGCGCTGGTTTACGCTTTGGTCAAAAACAAATAAGGCTAAGGGCGGTGCCTTGTTAAAAAACGGGCCGTTATTTTATCCTCTTAGGTTACACAATTTTAAAAGCCAAAATTCTGTAGGCGGGTGCGGTAAAAACGCAGGCAATTCTAACAAATTACGAAGGCTTTTAACAGGGTTTTAATTTGTTTTAAAATTGGATTTTATTTGCGTTTGTTACAATTCGGCAAATTTACAGCGCTTAATGCCAAACAAAAATGGCCCGCGTTTTAAAACACGAGCCAACAAAAAGCCTAACGGTTATTGCGCAAGCCGCCCCGGTTTAACGGGGCGGCTGCGGTTTTTTTAGCTATTTCCCGGGTGTTCCTCGGCTGCTTTAATGCGTTTGTACATATCCTGCATTTGGCGGTCAATTTCGGCAATTTTTCCGGCACATTCCAGCATTTCCTCATTAATGCCAACCGGCAAGCGCGATTTATCGGCTTTGTAACGAATATCGTGCTCTAAGCTGGCCCAAAAATCCATGGCAATGGTTCGAATTTGAATTTCGGCAATAACATATTCGGTGGTGGTCGAAAGGTAAACGGGAACTTTAATATCTAAATGTAAAGAACGGTAGCCGTTGTAGTTTGGGGCTTTAATGTAATCCTGCCGTTTTACAATTTCTAAGTCGGTCTGGCGCTCTAACATCTCCGCCACGCGGTAAACATCGTCAATGTAATGGCACACCACCCGCACCCCGGCAATGTCGTTAACATTTTTCATGGCCGAATCTACCGTAACGGGCAGCCCCTTTTTGGCCAGCTTTGCCAAAATGCTGTTAAAGGTTTTTACCCGGCTTTCAACATGGTGAATGGGGTTGCGCGCGTATAAAACATTAAACTCGCTGTTTAAAACCTCAAATTTTAGGGTTAGCTGCTTAGCGGCGGCAGCGTACAGGTTTCGCATTATGTTAAATTCGTGAGAATTGTCGTAAAGCGGCATATTTCGCGGTAATTGGGTCACAGGGCTTTTTCCTTTCTTATTCTGTTTTGTTAAACCGTGCCAGCGCCAGAATGTTAGGACGCTGCCAACACGGCCAAAATTTTAGGGGTAGGTTAGGAGGCAAAAATATTTAAAATGAATTGCTCAATTTCGTTTAGCTCGCTGCTTTTACATTCCTCCAGCCACTGGGAGCGGTAGGCGGCCAAAAAGCTTTTGGCCTGGGGCTTTAGCGGCGCGGTTGGTTGGTTATTTTTTAACCGTAAAGCGGCTTTGTTTAACAGCAAAATACCCTCGGTCGCCGTGGTTAGGCGCTGCAAAATAGCGTTTTTGCCCTGCCCCGGTAAGCCTTGCAGGGTTAAAATGGCCTGCTCTAAGGCCTGCACTGAGCTCTTTATTTCCTCGGCGGTTGATTGAAATTCTGCAGAGGAGTGGGTTTGCGCCCAGTTAAAAAACTGGCCCCAGGTAGCGGTGTTCTGCGCGGCCGAAACAGCAAAAATTAAAGGTACAAGGTTGGTTGTTGTTTGGTAAACCAGCAGCGAAACGGCTTGTTCAAAATCGGCGTCCACAACGGTTTCGGTGTTCCAGGCGGCGCAGGCGCCAACGCAGGTGCCAAACAGGCTGCACGCAAAGGGGGCCGGGTGGCCGTAATCGCCCCAGTTGGTGTTCAGCAGCCCTAATGCACCGGCCTGCCGGCCGTAACTGGCCATTTTTAAAATGTTGGGTACGGCAGTTTGCGGGTTTTCAATCAGCCGTGCCCAGGCCGAGGTTCCGGGGCAAACAATTTGCTGAAAACCGCTGTTTTTAACGGTTGTTACATTTTGCTGCGGCGGGTTGGGGCCGTAGTCCCAATTTAAAAACAGGGTGCCTTGGGGAATGTTTTTTAAGGCTTCCCGGTGGCGCAGGGCAATGTCGCCCCACATCATTACCTTTTTGCCCTTTTGGGCAACATATTGAATTAATTTGTTTACAAAGTCGCAGTAAAGCCGGCCGGCGTCTTTTCCCGCGTTTTTGCCGCGGGCCAAATCAAAGGTTTCGTCGCAGCAAATATTAAAATAGCTTGACCGAAATAACGGCAGGTATTGGTCTATTAATGAGCAGACCAGTGAGAAGCTTTTAGGGTCTAAAGGGTCAATGGTGTGGTGCATCATTCGTTCATACCAAAAATGCTTTTGCGGCTTAAAATTCTGCAGCTCGCACAGCGGGCGGTATTCCTTTAAATTTAAAAGCTCGTACAAATGGCCAAAGGTGGCAAGCGAGGGTACAAAGTCAATAAAATTCTCGTAGCAATAATCGTCAAGTTCTAAAAGCTCGGCGGCGGTTAAATAATCGTTTGGCGTGCGGTCGGCGTTCTCAAATTCTTTAAAATCAAAACAATGCTCTACATAAAGCTGTAGGGAGTTAATTTTTAAGGCTGCTAAACGGTCAATGATTTTTTTAAGCCCGGCAACCGTAGGCACGCGGCCGCGGGTGGCGTCGTGGTAAAAGCCGCGGTAGGCAAAATCCGGCGCGTCATTTATGCTAAGGGTTGGTAATTCACCCTTGTAAAGCGTAATTAGCTGCTGCAGCGTTTGCAGGCCGTAAAAGCAGCCGGCGGCATTGCCGCCAAAAAGCTCAATTTTTTCGGGCAAAATTTGTAGGGTGTAGGCCTCGGGCTTTAAAACCGGGTTTAGGAAAACGGCAATTTGGCCTAAATTGCCGGCGCTTGGTAAAAACAAGTGGCAGGTGTTGTCGGCCCGGTCC
>URRK01000119.1 GCA_900550315.1 uncultured Oscillospiraceae bacterium
CTGTTTACCGCATTTTGCAGCAGGAGCTGGAGGGCACCGGCGTTGCCGAGTGGACCCAGCCAAAGGGCGGGTACTTCCTTTCCTTTAACTGCTTACCGGGCTGCGCCGCCAAGGTTGTTAAGCTTAGCGCCGAATACGGCGTTAAATTTACCCCGGCCGGGTCGACCTACCCCTACGGGCAAGACCCGCAGGACTGCAACATTCGCTTAGCGCCGTCGTTTGCCACAATTGAGGAAATTAAAACTGCGGTAACGGTACTGGCTTTAGTAACAAAAATTGTTAGCTGCGAAAAACTAATTCAAGAAAAGGAAGGGGTTTTATGAGCAAAAAAAAGAGGCTAACTTTTATTGCTGTTTGGGTTTTGGTTTTGCTGGCCTTGTTGGCAGCGGCCTTACTGGTGCCCGGCGGCGAGAAAAAGGAAAGTATTCAGTCGGTTATGCGGGACGCCGTTTTGCACGGCAGCAACAAAATTTCGCTGTTTGGGTTAAAAGAGGTAAACCCGGCGTACATTTCGGCCTTAACGGTTACCGGCGTTATGCTGCTGTTTGCCTTAATTGTGCGGGTGTTTGCAATTCCGCGTTTTAAAATGGTACCCGGTAAATTTCAGCTGGTTATAGAGCAGGCGGTTGAATTTTTCAGCAACCTGGCCAGCTCTAACAGCCCGCACCGCAACGGCTTTTTAGGCGCTTACATTTTTGCGGCCGGCGCTTACATTTTTGTTGGCACGCTGTTTGAGCTTTTGGGCCTGCAGGTTGTTACAACCGGCGGCCTTTCGGTAGCGCTTCCGGCCCCGCTTTCGGATATTAACGCCGCTATTGCCATGGGCTGCCTTTCGTACCTTATTATTCTTTCGGGCGGCATTGCCGGCAACCGGTTAAAGGGTGTTGGGCAAACACTAAAGGATTTTTCGCTGCCCATTTCAATGAGCTTTCGGTTGTTTGGCGCGCTGCTTAGCGGCCTGCTGGTTACCGAGCTGGTTTATTTCTACATTAATTTAAGCTTTGTGCTGCCGGTAGCGGTTGGCGTAATGTTTACCCTGCTGCACGCATTAATTCAAACCTATGTTTTAACCATGCTGACCGCGCTGTTTTACGGTGAGGTCTCGGCCCCGCACAAAAAAGCTAAAAAAGCAAAAGCGAATTAATTTTGGAGGTTTTGTAAGATGAAAAAGTTTTTAAAAATAGTAACCGTTATTGGCGTTTTAGCCGCCCTGCTTGGCGTATTTGGCAGCGTTGCCGCTGCAGCCGCCACGCCTGAGACCACCACCGCTGCCGAAGCAACCAAAACAACCCAAGCAACCACCGACCAAAGCGCCACCGGCAACAAGGCTATTGCCGCAGCCGTTTGCGTTGGCTTGGCCGCAGCCGCCGGTGCCGTTGGCATGGGCCTTGCCATTGCAAAATCGGCCGAGGGTATTTCCCGCCAGCCGGAGGCCGAGGGCAAAATTCGTACCAGCCTAATGCTGGGCCTGGTATTTATTGAAACCGCCATTATTTACGCGTTGATTATTGCTATTCTAATTATTTTTGTACTGTAAGGGGGCTGTTAAGCAATGGGAGTTCCGTTAAATATTGACTGGCAGCAAATTTTACTGCATTTGTTTAATTTTTGCCTGTTGTTTGACGGGTTGTGGCTGCTGCTTTACAAGCCGGTTAAGGGTTTTATGCAAAAGCGAACCGAGTATTACAGCCAAATGCAGCAGGAAGCTGAAAAAAAGCTTGCCGCTGCCACCAAGCGGGAGAAGGAGTATGATGCCCGCCTGCAAAACGCCGAACAGGAAATTAGCGACCTAAAAAGCAACGCTGTGCTGCAGGCCAACCAAACGGCCGAGGGCATTGTTGCCGACGCAAACGCGCAGCGCGAAAAGATTTTAAACGACGCTAAAAAGGCTGCCGACGCCGAAAAGGAAAAGGCCGTGCAGGAGGCCAACCTGCAAATTGAAGGGTTGGTAGAGGGCGCCATACAAAAAATGTTGAATACCGACGGCGGGGTAGAGGAATTTTTAAATTCCGCCGGAAAGGAGTAAGGCGCTGTGGCAGAGCAAGAGAACAAAACTTTTATGAAGGCCATTCTCCGCAGCTCCAAACAGCCCACCGAGCAGCAGCTGCAAAAGTTGCAGCAGTTTTTGCAGCAAAAGCACAACGCAACGGTTGAACTTAGCTTTTTGCAGGATGATACCGTTCGCGGCGGCTTTAAAATTGAGCTGGGCGCCAACAGCACCAAGTTTAACCCGGAGTTTGTTTACGATTGGAGCCTTGCCGGTAAGGCCGAGCAGTTAAAGGAGAAAATTGCCGCCGTTATTAAAAACAAGGCGGATGTTATGCCTCTCATTCGCCAAACGGTGGCCGATTTTGCCCCCACCCCGCAGGCCAGCGAGGTTGGCAGCGTGTTAACGGTTGGCGACGGTATTGCCACCGTTAGCGGTTTGGATCACGCCGAGTACGGTGAAATTCTTGTTTTCAGCGGCGGCATTAAGGGCATGATCTTAGATTTAAAAGAGCAGGAAATTGGCTGCGTATTGTTTGGGGACGAGGCCGAAATTTGCGAGGGCAGCCCGGTTCACCGCACCGGTAAGGTTGCCGGTATTCCGGTTGGCGAGGCCTTTATTGGCCGCGTGGTAGACGCTTTAGGCAGCCCTATTGACGGCAAAGGCCCAATTGCCGCCGCCGATTATTGCCCTATTGAAAACCCGGCCCCCGGTATTACCGAACGGCAGCCGGTAAATAAGCCAATGGAAACGGGGCTGCTGGCCATTGACGCCATGTTCCCCATTGGGCGCGGCCAGCGTGAATTAATTATTGGCGACCGCCAAACCGGGAAAACCGCCATTGCGGTAGATACCATTTTAAACCAAAAGGGCAAAAACACGGTTTGTATTTATGTTGCCATTGGGCAAAAGGCCTCCTCGGTGGCTCAGCTGGCCGAGAATTTACGCCGGCACGGCGCAATGGATTACACCATTATTGTAAACGCCACCGCCAGCGATTCCGCCCCGCTGCAGTATATTGCCCCGTACGCCGGTTGCGCGCTTGGGGAATACTTTATGCACCGCGGGCAGGATGTTTTAATTGTTTATGACGACCTTTCTAAGCACGCTATTGCTTACCGCACCATTAGCCTTTTGTTAGAGCGCTCGCCGGGGCGCGAGGCCTACCCGGGCGATGTATTTTATTTACATTCCCGTCTGCTGGAGCGTTCTGCCCGGTTAAGCGAGGCTTTAGGCGGTGGCAGTATGACGGCCCTGCCAATTGTTGAAACGCAGGCCGGCGATGTTTCGGCCTACATTCCTACCAACATTATTTCTATTACCGATGGGCAGATTTTTTTAGAGAGCGACCTGTTTTTTGCCGGTCAGCGGCCGGCGGTTAATGTTGGCCTTTCGGTTTCCCGCGTGGGGGGCGCCGCCCAAACCAAGGCAATGAAAAAGGCGGCCGGCACCATACGGCTGGATTTAGCCCAGTACCGCGAGATGGAAGTGTTTATGCAGTTTTCCAGCGATTTGGACGAAGCCACCAAGCGCCAGCTGCAGTACGGGCAGGGGCTAATGCGTTTGCTGCGGCAAGAGCAGTACCACCCTTACAGCCAGCACCGGCAGGTTATTTTGCTTTGCACCGCTTTGGCGCACGCCTTTGCCGAAATTAAGCCCGAAAAAATTGCCGAGCAAAGCAAGGCGCTGTTGGCAGCGGCCGAAACCGAGCTGGCACCCCTTTGCGACCAAATTGACCGCACCGGCCAGCTGAGCGACGAGGACAAACAACAAATTGTAAGCTTTAGCAAAAGCTTTTTAAAACCGGCTGCGGCTTTGCAGTAAGGCGGTGGCGCTATGGCAAACACCAAAGAAATTAAAAATCACATTAAAAGCGTGCGCGACACCCAAAAAATTACCAACGCCATGTATTTAATTGCCTCTACCAAGCTGCGTAAGGCCCGGGCCGATTTAGACCGTACCCGCCCGTATTTTAACGCCATTAAGGGTGAAATTAAGCGGATTTTTAGAACGGTTAAGGATGTGCAAAGCCGTTATTTTTACCCGGATGACGGTATGCCCACCTTAGACGGCACCTACGCCTGCCTGGTTATTACGGCCGATAAGGGCTTAGCGGGTATGTACAACCAAAATGTAATTAAGCAGGCGCTGCAAATGCTAAAGCAGCACCCTAACACTAAGCTGTTTGTGGTAGGGGAGTACGGCCGCCAGTATTTTGAGCACCACAACATTCCGGTAGAGCACAGCTTTTTGTACACGGCGCAAAACCCCACCATGCCCCGCGCGCGGGAGATTTGCAACATTTTGTTAGAGCTTTACGAGCAGGGCAGCGTGCAAAAAATTTTTGTGCTTTATACCGATATTAAAAACGGCCTTTACGAGGAGGCTAAATTAGAGCGCTTGCTGCCCTTTCACCGCAAAGCGTTTGCCTCTAACCAAAACGAAAAGGCGGTTAAAACGCCTTTTGAATTTGCCCCCTCGGTAAACGAAGTGTTAGATAATATTATTCCAAGCTATGTTTCGGGTTACATTTACAGCGCGCTGGTAGATAGCTTTTGCAGCGAGCAAAGCGCCCGCATGGCGGCAATGGATTCGGCCAACCGCAACGCCGAAAAAATACTTTCCAGCTTAACGGTGCAGTATAACCGCCTGCGGCAGGCCGCCATTACGCAGGAAATTGTAGAGGTTTCGGCCGGGGCGCTGGCCCAAAAAAGAAAAGCGCGCAAAATAAACCAAGAGGAGATGAACGCCCGGTGAATGTTGGAAAAATTACGCAGGTTTCCGGCCCGGTAGTAGACTGCCGGTTTGAAAACGGAAAATTACCAAGAATCCGCGAGGCGCTAACTGTTACCGTAAAGGGCGAACAGCGGGTTATGGAGGTTTCGCAGCACATAGGGCAGGACCAGGTGCGCTGCATTTTGTTGGGTGCGGGCGAAAACTTGGCCCGCGGCATGGCCGTTACCGCTACCGGCGCGGGCATTACAGTGCCGGTTGGCAACGCCACCTTAGGCCGCATGTTTAACGTACTGGGTGAGCCAATTGATGACGGCGAAAAAATTTCGCCGGATAACGAGCGCTGGGAAATTCACCGCAAGGCGCCGGGGTTTGAGCAACAACAGCCCGTTGCCAGTATTTTAGAAACCGGCATTAAGGTAATTGACCTGTTAGAGCCGTACCCCAAGGGCGGTAAAATTGGCCTGTTTGGCGGCGCCGGCGTTGGTAAAACGGTTTTAATTCAAGAGCTGATTCACAATGTAGCCATGGAGCATGGCGGTTATTCGGTTTTTACCGGCGTTGGCGAGCGCAGCCGTGAGGGCAACGACCTTTGGAACGAGATGCGCGAAAGCGGCGTTTGCGATAAAACGGCGCTGGTTTTTGGCCAAATGAACGAATCACCCGGCGTGCGTATGCGCGTGGCCCTTTCGGGTCTTACCATGGCCGAATATTTTAGGGATGAACAGCATAAGGATGTGCTGCTGTTTATTGACAACATCTTTCGTTTTGTGCAGGCGGGCAGCGAGGTTTCTACACTGCTTGGCCGAATGCCCTCGGCCGTAGGCTACCAGCCAACCTTAGCCGAGGAGATGGGCGCGCTGCAGGAGCGTATTACCTCTACCAAAAGCGGCTCGGTTACCTCGGTACAGGCAGTTTATGTACCGGCC
>URRK01000120.1 GCA_900550315.1 uncultured Oscillospiraceae bacterium
TTTGTTGTCCGCCGGGTTTTTGTTGTCCGCCGGGTTTTTGTTGTCCGCCGGGTTTGGCGTTGTTTGCCGGGTTTGGCGTTGTTTGCCAACATCCGCAATGAGGCTTGTGCGGCAAAAAAAGCGCCCCAGCCCGAATAGGTTGAAGCGCTTGCAAAGTAAGGTTTTGGTCAATGTAAAAATTAGGGTTAAAAATTAGTTTTCCTGCTTTGTTACCCAGCGCTGTAAAAGAAAAATAAACGCAAAGCCGGCCGCGCAGGTTAAAATGCAAATAGGAATATTAATTCCGGTTGGCAGCTGCGCCGGCAATAGCTGCGGAACTGAGCCAATTAAAAATCCAAAAATAACCATGTAGGTTACAGTGTGGTGTTTTTCTATCATATACTCCATTGTTTTGGCAACGCAAACGGTGCCAACCAAAACGCCTAAGGCCAGCGGAATGTAGGGCAAAAGGCTAAAGCTGCGCATGGCGGTTAGCAGGCCGGAGAACAGCCCTAACATTAAAAGCATTTGCGAAACGCTAATGCCCGGCAGCACAAAGGCAATTGAAATTAACAGCCCGCCTACAAATTGCAGCAGCGCCCCCGTTAAGGTAAAACCGCTTTGGGGGGCAAACAGCCCTTGCGGAATACAGGCAATAAGCAGTACAAATAATGCCCCCAGCATGGCGCAGGAAACATTTTTAAAGCTGGCCCTTTTGGCGCCCGAGCTTTTTAAAATGGTGGGTGCGCCGCCGGCTACCGCCCCAATAAAAAAGAACTGCGTTTGGGTGGGAAAGGCATCGGTCAACGGTTTTAAAAGGTAGGCGGCAAATACAAAAAAGCCAATGGCGCCGCCGGCGGCAAACCACAGCAAAAAGCGCAAATTTTCACGCACATTTTTGCGAAAAGAGGCTACCGCCCCAATGACCCGGTCGTAAACATCTAAAACCATTGCCATGGTGCCGCCGCTTACACCCGGAACCGTCATGGTACCGCCGATCCACAGGCCCTTTAAAAGGGTAATGATATTGTTTTTCATACTGAAATTCCTTTAAATAAATTTGTTGCCGTTTGCCAAATAAAGCGCGGTGCGGCAAACTGCGTAGCCGGGGTTTAAGCCGGTTTGCTCGCTAAACGCCTTGAGCAGCAGGGTAGGGTTAATGTTATTTTCGCCCCCGGCGGGCAGCTTTAGGGTTAAGGTTGCGCTGTTTTTTTGGGGCGTAAGGCTTTGCGCTAAAATAAGCGGCGCCAAGTTTAGCTGCTTTACAGCGCCTTTTTTTGTTTTTTTTGCGGTAATTATTTCCGGCTGGGCCAAAAAAGCCAAAAGCGGCTTGTAAACGGCCGGGTCCTGCAGGGTAATTTTAAATTCGGCCGCGGCAATTTTACCCGTTTTGTTTACCGGCTCGGCTAAATTAAAAATTTCAAGCCCGGGCGGGGCGGCCGCAATCAGCCGCTGCTTTAAATTGGCAAAATCAACCGGGGTTTCTTGCTGCAATTTAAAATCAAAGCACTCGTAATTGCTGGTAAACCCTAAAGAAAGGGGCAGGGCAAAGTTAATGTAAAGGCGGCTGTTAAACCCCTCGGTGTACCAAACCCCCAGCCCGGTGCGCCGCAGCATACGGGTTACCAGGCGGCTCATATCTAAGTGCGAAACAAAGCGCAGCGGCCCGTTTTTGCGGTAAAAAACTCTAACGCTTCTCAAAGCAAACGCCCTCCCCGTATTTATTTGCCCCGCAACCGGCGCACTGCTGGCGGCAATTGGGGGTTGTTTTGGCCTGCTGCGCTTTTTGGTACTCGCGCACAAAAAACGCCTTGGTCACGCCGTAGTCTAAGTGATCCCACGGTAAAACCTCGGTTACCTCGCGGGTGCGGTTGGCGTAAAAGGCCGGGTCAATGCCGCATTCCTCAAAGCTTTGCTGCCAAAGCTCCGGTTTAAAGCACTCGGCCCAACCGTCCATTTTGCAGCCCTTGTTCAGCGCCTTTAAAATAACCGGCCCAACCCGGCGGTCGGCCCGAGCCAGCACCCCTTCTAAAGCGCTGGTGGCACTGTCGTGCCAGCTTAGCGAAATTTTTCGACTTTTAACGCTTTCAATTAAAAGGTGTTGGCGGCGGCACATTTCCTCCCTTGTTATTTGCGGGCAAAAGGCAAAGGGGGTAAAGGGCTTTGGCACAAAGGTAGAAAGGCTAACCGAAACGCTAACCGCCTTACCCTTTTTGCGGTTGGGATTTTGGTAGTAAAGGTCTACAATTTTTTGCGCCAGCACGCCAATGCCAAGAACATCTTCGTCGGTTTCGGTAGGCAACCCCAACATAAAATAAAGCTTAACGGTGGTGTAGCCGCCCTCAAAGGCCAGCTCGCAGGTAGAAAGAATTTCTTCCTCGGTTATGTTTTTGTTAATCACATCCCGCAGGCGCTGGGTGCCGGCCTCCGGCGCAAAGGTCAGGCCGCTTTTGCGAATCATTTTCATTTTTTCCAGCAGCTCGGGGGAAAAATTATCAATTCGCAGCGAGGGCAGCGAAAGGCTTATTTTTTCCTGCTCGGTCCAGCCAATCATTTGCTCTAACAGCGGCTGAATACCGGTGTAGTCGCTGGAGCTGAGGGAGGAGAGCGAAAGCTCGTCGTACCCCGTATTTTTGCAAAGGGTGTAGGCCTGGTTGTTAATACATTCTACCGATTTTTCCCTTACCGGGCGGTAAAGGTAGCCGGCCTGGCAAAAGCGGCACCGCGAATACACCCGCGAAAAATTTCCATTACTGCGCGGTCGTGTACAATATCTATGTACGGAATAGGGAATTTTTTAGGGTAGTAGGATTGGTCTAATTTAGGCATAATGCGTTTTTCTATTGGCAGGGGGGCGCCGCAAAGCGGTTCTACCGCGGCAACGGTGCCGTCCTCGCGGTAGCTAACGCGGTAAAGGCCGGGTACGTAAACGCCTTTAATTTTTGCGGCGTTTATTAAAAATTGGCGGCGGCTGTAGCTGCCGTCTTTTTTCATTTTAAGGTAAAGGTCTAAAACCTCTAAATCAACCTCTTCACCCTCGCCTAAAAAAAACAGGTCAATAAAATCGGCCATCGGCTCCGGGTTGCAGGCGCACGGCCCGCCGGCCACCACAATGGGGCAATCGTCCCCGCGCTCGGCGCTGTAGAGCGGAATGTTACCCATTCGCAGCATATTCAGCACATTGGTGTAGCTTAGCTCATACTGCAAGGTAAAGCCAATAAAGTTAAAGGCGGTTAGCGGGTCGCGGCTTTCTAAGGCAAAAAGGGGAATGTTATGCTCCTGCATAACCTGCTCAAAATCTACCCACGGGGCAAACACCCGCTCGCACCAAATTTCGGGCCGCTCGTTAAACTGCTCGTAAAGAATTTTAATGCCTAAGTGCGACATGCCAATTTCGTAAGTATCCGGAAAGCAAAAGGCAAACCGCAGCGCAACCTTGTTTTTCTCTTTTACCGTGCTGCCAACCTCGCCGCCCGCGTACCGGCCCGGCTTTTGCACCGTTAAAAACAGTCCCTCTAATTTTTCGTTATTCATAGTGCCCCCCAAAAGTTTGCAATCAATCTATCTTATTATACTAAACCGGGCACCAATTTTCAATGCGTTTTCGCAAAATTCGGCGCTTCATTTTTTGGGGCTAAAAAATTGTTACATTAAAATAATTTTTTATTTTTGGTTGCTTTATTTTTAGCACTATGGTAAAATACAGGTGGCATTTTAAATATAAGCGAGAATAAGGGAGATTTTTATGAAAAAGCTTGGCATTTTGTTTTTGTGCGCCGCCTTGGCGCTGCAGGCGGCGGCACCTTGGTACACGCCGGCAGCCGCCAAGGCCTACGGCACCGGCCTTTCGCTGCGGCTGGATGTGGACGCAAGCGGCGCGGTAGATTTAAAAGACTGCGCGTTGGCAGCGCAGCTGGCCGCCGGCTGGAATTTAAACACGGCACTGCGGGAGCGGGCCGATGTAAACGGCGACGATTTGGTAGATTTAAAAGATGTTACGGTGTTGGCCGGGCTGGTTGTTGGCAGCCCCCGTTGGGCAAACCACGCCGAAAACAACACCGCTTACGATTGGCCGGAGCTGGAGCCCGGCACCGCCAGGGCGGGAACAGTAATAAGCGACAGCGAAAAGCCCGAAAAGGCTGAGGGCACGCTGCAAAGCTTTACCCTTTTAACCCAAAACAACAACGAGTTGGGCTTTAATTTGGCCTGCAGCATTAGCGGGGGCGAGGTTACTGCCCTGTTGCCGGCCGGCACCAACCTTGCAAGCTTGGTGCCAAGCTTTGAAAGCACCAAGCCGCTATACTACGGCGGCAAGCGCCTTTATTCGGGCTTTAGCACGGTAGATTTCACCCGCCCGGTGGTGCTGCGGGCGGGTTCGCCAAACAGCAGCGAGCAGTACGAGCTGTACCTTAAAACCTTTAACACCGGTCTGCCCTCTTTTTGCATTACAACCGAAAGCTACGAGCCTATTAACAGCAAGGTAGAGCGCAAAAACTGTACGGTATTTGCCGGCGGCGGTAACCGCGAAAAAAACGGCGAATACGCTTTTGAAACCAACCAGACCGTACAGCAGACCGGAACGGTTAAAAACCGCGGGTGGACCAGCTTTTACATTTACCCCAAAAAAAGCTACACCCTAAAGCTGGATAAAAAAGAGGACTTTTTGGGCCTTGGCAAAAATAAGGAATGGGCCTTGGTGGCCAATTTTCCCGATCGCAGCTTGGTGCGCAATGCCGCAGCCAACCGGCTGGCGCACGCCGTACAGATGGAAACGGTTATGGACCTTAGATTTGTAGACCTTTGGGTAAACGGAACCTACCAGGGCAACTACCAGCTGATTGAAAAAATTGAAGTTGGAAAAAACCGGGTGAATATTACCGATTTTGACGCTTCAATTTTGCCGGAAAACATGGGCTATATTGTTGAAACCAACGGCCATAATAAGGCTGAGGAATTTGGCACCTTTACCGGCGGGCAGGATGCCGATCGTCCAAAAAGCTGGCAAAAAATTAACAGCTACGCCACTTGCGACCCCTTTAGCGGCGATATTTTCTTTAATTCCAAGCACTTTAGCAGTGTTTTTAATGTCAATAAACCGTCAGACAAAAAGCTTATGGCCCTAAGCGCAGCGCAGCGCAACGCGTATTTAGATTATATTTACACCTACCTGGATCAAACCGAGGCGGCCATAGCCTCGGGCAGCTACCGCAGCGCCGCCGCGTATTTGGATATGGACGCCATGGCACGCTGGTATATTGTGGAGGAGCTGAGCATGAACACCGACTCCAGACTGCATTGCTCCTGCTATATGTATAAGGACGCCGGCACTAAGCTGAAAATGGGCCCGGTTTGGGATTTTGACATGGGCTTTGGCAACGGTAAATACGCCAACGAAAACCATGTAAAGCAGCCGTATTTAGACGGTGCAACCTGGTTTGCCAAGCTAACGAATATGCCGGAGTTTAGGGCGGCGGTTAAGCAGATTTGGCAACAAAATTACGCCGAAATTTCGGCGCTGAACAGCTATATTACCAAAACCGCCCAAATGTTGAACGCCTCGCAGGCCTACAACTTTAAGCTGTGGGGCAGAAACGATTACGCCGAGCACGCCTACGCGCGTTCTACACA
>URRK01000121.1 GCA_900550315.1 uncultured Oscillospiraceae bacterium
AAGCCGCCGTTTGCGGTAACGGGTAAAGATGTTGCTTTTGCCCTGCTTTTGCTGGTTGTAAACATTATGGGCGTTTCGCTTAGCATTTGGGGCGGTTTTCACGCCGGGGTTACCCTGTTTTACGGGCTTACCTTTTTGCTTTTAACGGTTTATTTTTGGCAGCGCGGGCAAAGGCCGGGGTTGTTTGCCCTATTTTGCGGTGCGAGCTCTTTGGCCGTTAGCTTAAACTTTGTTGTTTCGGCCAACCCGGCGGTTAACTTTTTTTCGCTTTTGGCAATTTTTGTGCTGGCGGCCGTTTGGTTTGCCGCCCTAACAAATAAAGAGCATAAAATCGGCGATTTAGCGGTGCTGCGCACTGTTTTTGGTACGGTTTTTGGCAATGCGTTTGGTTCGGGCGGGCGCGCGGTTCAATCAATTTGCAAGGCCGGCCGGGGCAAGGGCGTTTTAAAGGCGCTGGTTGGTATTGCCTGCGCACTGCCGTTTTTGTGCGTGGTGCTGCCGCTGCTGGTACGCTCCGACCCCGCGTTTGAAGGCATGGTAACCGCACTGCTGGGGGACCCGGCCGCCCTGCTTTTAAAGCTTTTGTTGGGCTTTGGGTTAACGGTTTTAATGTTGGGGTACGCCTTTGGCCTTAAAAAGGAGGCGGCGCCCGATTTGTCCCAAAGCACCTTTAAGGGGGTAGAGGGCACCTATTTTGTTGCTTTTTTAAGCGTTTTAGGCCTGTGTTATTTATTTTACCTGTTTTCGCAGCTTTCGTACTTTTTTAAGGCGTTTGGTGGCTTTTTGCCGCAAGGCTTTACAGCCGCCGCCTACGCGCGGCGCGGATTTTTTGAAATGTGCTTTATTGCGCTGTTAAACAATTTGGTGCTATTTTTGTTTGTTTTGCTGGTGCAAAAGAAAAACGGCCGCCCACCGGTTGCTATGCGGCTTTTAAGCTACTTTATTGGCCTTTTTTCGTTATTTATGATTGCGGCCGCCCTTGCTAAAATGGCACTGTACATTTCCCGCTTTGGCACAACGGTGCTGCGCATTGGCACCAGCGCTTTCGCGGTGCTTTTAGCGGTTGTTACCGTGGCGGTTTTGTTGCGGTGCCGGCTACCGCGGGTGCAGGTTTTAAAGGTTTTTTTAAGCACGGCGGCCGTGCTGCTTTGTGTATTAGGCTTAGGCAACCTAAACGGCTTTGTGGCACAGTACAATTTTAACGCCTATCAAACCGGCGCTTTAAAAACTGTAGATGTAGCGGCGCTGGCCGAACTTGGGGACGCCGGCGTACCTTACCTAATTGCCCTAACCAGCGACAGCAACGAAGAAACCGCCCTTTTGGCGCACAACTTTTTGGCCGATTATTTAGCCGAAAATTTTGAAACTGCAAAAAGCGGCCTTAGCCCTAAGCGCCGCCCCGCCGGCAGCTTTAGCTTGGTGCGCGGCAAGGCGGAAAAGCAGGCAAAAGAATACATTGCCAAAACCAAAAATGCAGCCGAGCACCTTACCACAAACAAAGCGGCTTTGGAAAAGTACGGCTGGCCGGACGACGACCCGGAGGAGCTTAACAACACGGCATACGGTTTAGAGCCGTAAAGCCGGGCTGAAAAAGGCTGGGCTTTTACAAACCAACCGCAGCCTACGCAGCCAAACCCGCCTAAAGGGGGCAAAATAACGGCCCTATTTGGTCGGCCGTTTTTAAAGCGTTAGGCCGGCGGGTGCCGAATGCTGTACCACTTTTGTTGTTTTAATTCGGGCAGCGCGTGTGCCGCCGGGCCTTTAAGGCTTAGCACTGTACTGGTTTACCCCACCGGCCGGTGAATGTTGCTGCCCGCTTGAAAAACAAAACGGTTTAGGGTATAATAAAAGCACAATAAAAATGCAATATAAAGCGTAACGGGCAAATGCGCCGGAAAATTAAAAAACCGGCAAAGCCAAAACGCAAAATGGGGTGAAAGCTTTGCAAGAAAAAGCCAAGATTTTAACCGAGGAGGATATTAGCCGCGCTTTGGTGCGGATAGCCCACCAAATTGTAGAAAAAAATCACGGAACTGAGAATTTGTGCCTGGTTGGCATTAAAACCCGCGGGGTGCCGATTGCCGCCCGCCTGGCCCAAAACATTAAAGCCTTTGAGGGGGTTTTGGTGCCGGTAGGGGAGCTGGATATTACCCTGTATCGGGACGATTTAAAACAGCTGAACCCCGAGCCGGTGGTTTCCGGCACCAATATTCCGTTTGAGCTGCAGGGCAAAACCGTTGTGTTGGTAGATGATGTTATTTTTACCGCCCGCACAGCCCGCGCCGCCATGGACGCCGTTATTGCCATTGCCCGCCCGGCGCGCATACAGTTAGCGGTTTTAATTGACCGTGGGCACACCGAACTGCCCATTCGGCCCAATTTTGTTGGCAAAAATATTCCCTCCTCTATTGACGAGGTAATTGCCGTGCGCCTGCGGGAAACCGACGGCTGCAACGAGGTTGCCATTTGCCAAAAGTAATTTTTAAAACAGGCAGTTGGTACTTTTTATTGTATTAAACTGCATGATTGTATTAAAACGCGGCACCCAAGGTTTAGCAAAAAAGCTGAACCTTGGGCGCTGTTTTGTAGAAATTAGCTTTTTAAAATAAAACCGCAGAGATTTAAATAATACGGCAATGGCGGGCTTTCAAAGGCCCGGTGTCATGCGGCTGTAGCCGCCCTTTTACCGGCCGGTTTTGCGCGCAACTGCGCCGTCCCAAGCCGGCTTTTAGCCTAAGGCCGGCACAGCGCAAAGCCCCGCTTATAGCGGCAGAGGCCACCGCAGCAATTATAAAGAATTTCTAAAAATGGTTAAAATATCCTGCTCACTCAGCGGCGCCCAGGCGTTTTCCAGCCCTTCGTTTTCCGCCACATGGCGGGCCATTTCGGCAAGGCGGGATTCGTCAATGCCAACCTCTTTTAAATGCATAGGGATTTCAAAGCTTTCAAACAGCTCGTAGGTTTTTTGAATGGTTTGTTCGGCAATTTCTTTGGGCGGCAGGGCCGCGTCAATGCCAAAAATGTGGGTACCAAAGCTAACAAAGCGCTCCAGTGTGGCGTCGCTTAAAATGTGGCGCATCCAATGCGGGGTTAAAATGGCCAGGCCAACGCCGTGGGTAATATCGTAATAAGCGCTCAGCGCATGCTCCATTCCGTGGCACGGCCAACCCGAGGGGGTATTGCCAATTGAGAGGATGCCGTTGCAGGCCAGCGAGCAATCTACCATAAATTCGCCGCGGGCGTTGTAATTTTCCGGTTGTTCTAATACTATTTTGGCGTTTTCAATTAAGCTTTTAATGGTGGCCTCGCACATCCCGTCGGTTAAAGTTGAATGGTCGGCGCAAAAATATTGCTCTATTACATGGTTTATGGCGTCGGCCGCACCGGCGGCGGTTTGCCGTTTAGAAACCGTAAAAGTATATTCCGGGTCTAAAATAGAGGCGGCGGGGTAAATGTGCGGGTCTAAATAGCCAACCTTGTCGTTCGTTTCGGTGCGGGAAATAACGCAGGCGCAATCGTACTCCGAACCGGTGGCGGCTAAGGTCAGTACATCAACCAACGGTAATGCTTTTTGGGCTTTAACTTTGTAGGTAATTAGGTCCCAAGGCTCCCCGCTGTACAGTGCGCCGGCGCAAATGGCTTTAGAGCAATCCAGCACGCTGCCGCCGCCTACCGCCAGCACAACATCTACCTGCTGCTCTTTGCAAATTTTAACGCCGCCCAGCACGCTGGTGGTGTATTTGGGGTTGGGTTCAATACCGCCCAGCTCAAAAACCGTAAAATCCTTTAACAGCTCTTTCACCGCGTTATACAGCCCAATTTTTTTAATGCTGCCACCGCCGTAGGTTAGCAGTACGCGCTTGCCAAACGGCTTTAAAACGCCCGGCAGCTGCGCTAAAGAGCCTTTGCCGAAAATTAACTTGGTTGGGGTACAGTAGGTAAAATTTTGCATGGCTTAAATCTTCCTTTCAAATTAAAACGGCGTTTTAAAGCCTGGTTTAAACGCCTATGCCATTATTTTAGCACTTAAACTGCACTCCAAGTCAAGCAAATTTAAAAAAATTAAAAAATTGTTTAAAAAGCGCTTTTTCGGCCTCGGTAAAAATGGGTTGTAAAAATAAGCGTTTCGTGGTATAATGTACCCGTTAAATTGTGTAGATTATTGGCGCTTTGGTGCTGTTTTGGTGGGGTGAAGATATTGTCTGCCACAAGCTTTTACAGTTATTTTTTAGCGGTTTCCCGCTGGGCGGGGGCGGCGCTTTGCCTGCTGCTGGTGCTTACCTGGCTGCGGTACTATTTTTCTGCCCGCGGCGGGCGGCAGGTGTTTGCCGATCTTTTAACGCCCGACGGGCGCAGCCTGCCGGTGCGATTTTTAGAAAGCGTTTTGGGCCGCGGCGGCCGGGCTGACCTAGTTATTCCCTCGGCCGGGGTAAAGCGGCGCCACGCTGTGCTATACGCCGATGACGGGCAGTGGATTTTAGCCCCGGCCGAGGGACGGGTGGCGGTAAACCGGCAAAACCTTTCGCAGCCGGCCCCGGTGTATTACGGTGATAAAATTACCATTGGCGGCTGCACGCTAACCTTTAAGCAGCACCGCGCGGTGGAGGATATTTCCTCCAAAAAGCCGGCGGGGCCGGTGCCCTGCCTTTGGCTGCTTACGGCTTTTCAGCTGCTGTTGGGGGTGCAGGTTTGGCTGTTTTCGGGCACGGTAAAAACCGTTCCGGTTTACGCACCCACACTGTTTTTAGGGCTGGCGGCGCTGCAGTGGATTTACTATTTGGTTGGCCGGCGGCTAAAGGGCTTTAAAATGCTAATGGAGCTGCCGGTGTTTTACCTGGCAAGCCTGGGACTTACCCTTTGCTGCTGCGATTTTCCAAAGCGGCTGAGTAAGCAGGTGCTTTGCTTTTTGGCAGGGCTGTTGGGCTATTTGCTTTTTACGCTGCTGCTAAAACGCTTTCCGGCCCGCATTGTGCTGCAAAGGCTGGTAATGGCCGGCTCTTTGGCGCTGTTGTACTTAACCGCTTTGTTCGGCAGCGAAATTAACAGCTCCCGCAACTGGTTGGTTATTGGCCCGGTTTCTTTTCAGCCAAGCGAGCTTTGCAAGGCGGCCTTTATTTTTGCGGGCTGCGCAGCGCTTTACACCGTGGTTTTGCGCAAGGGCCGGCAGCTGGAATTTACCCTTTACGCCGTGCTTTGCATGGGCGCGCTGGCCTTAATGCTGGATTTTGGCGCCGTGGCGATTTTTTTTGTTGGCATGCTTACCCTGTTGTGCCTGCGGCTGGTAAGCCCTTGGGTTACCGGTGGCATTTGCGTGTTATTTGGCGGGGTCGGAATTACCGTTTTGGCCGTTTACCCCTACATAGCCCGGCGATTTGCCGTTTGGCTGCATGCCTGGCAGTATGCCGATTCTACCGGCTACCAGCAAACCCGCACCATGATTGCCTCGGCCAGCGGCGGCCTTTTGGGCGTTGGCCCC
>URRK01000122.1 GCA_900550315.1 uncultured Oscillospiraceae bacterium
CCGGCTTTAGGGCCGGCACCGCTGAGCAAACGGTGTATCTGCTTTCGCTGATTCGGTTAATTAAGCCCAACATTTTGCTGCCGGCAACCACCGCTCTTGGCACCGTTTTGCCCACCGGGCGCGAGCAGGGCATTTTGGCCGGTGCCAATGTGGTAATGCCAAACCTTTCACCCGTGGCGGTACGCAAAAAGTACGCGCTGTACGATAATAAAATTTGCACGGGGGAGGAATCGGCCCAGTGTAAGGGCTGTTTAAGCGGCAGAATGAGCGCTATTGGCTACCAAATTGTAACCGACCGGGGCGATATTAAAACCGTTTAAAAAGCGTTTTAAAAAAAGCTTAAAATTTAAATATTCTAACTGAAAGAGAATTCTAACAGAAAAGAAAGTGTGATTAAAATGGCAATTTACAACCCAAAATCTTTAAAAGCGGAGGAGTTTATTAACGACGCCGAGATTTTAGAAACCTTGAAATACGCCGAGGAAAATAAAAACAATGTAGCGCTAATTAATTCCCTGCTGGAAAAAGCGCGCCCGAAAAAAACAGCCAACGGCGTTACCTGCGCAGGACTTACGCACCGCGAGGCCTCGGTTTTGCTGGCGTGCGATATTCCTGAAAAGGTGGAGCAGATGTACACCCTTGCGAATGAGATTAAGCAGGCGTTTTACGGAAACCGCATTGTAATGTTTGCCCCGTTGTACCTTTCTAACTACTGCGTAAACGGCTGCGTTTACTGCCCGTATCACCACAAAAACAAGCACATTGCCCGCAAAAAGCTAACGCAGGAGGAGGTACGGCAGGAGGTTATTGCCCTGCAGGATATGGGCCACAAGCGGTTGGCGATTGAGGCGGGGGAGGACCCGGTAAACAACCCCTTGGAATATATTTTAGACTGCATTAAAACCATTTACTCGGTGCACCACAAAAACGGCGACATTCGCCGCGTGAATGTTAACATTGCCGCCACCACGGTTGAAAATTACAAAAAATTAAAGGACGCCGGGATTGGCACCTACATTTTGTTCCAGGAAACCTACAACAAAAAAAGCTATTTAGAGCTGCACCCCACCGGCCCCAAGCACGATTACGATTACCACACCGAGGCGATGGACCGCGCCATGCAGGGCGGCATTGACGATGTTGGTTTGGGCGTTTTGTTTGGGCTGGAGGGCTACCGCTACGAATTTGCCGGCCTTTTAATGCACGCCGAGCATTTAGAGGCGGTGCATGGCGTTGGCCCGCACACCATTAGCGTGCCGCGGGTGAAGCACGCCGACGATATTGACCCGGATGTATTCGACAACGGCATTTCGGACGAGATGTTTGCAAAAATTATTGCCTGTATTCGCATTGCGGTGCCCTACACCGGCATGATCATTTCTACCCGAGAAAGCGAGGCGGTGCGCGGCAAGGTGCTGGATTACGGAATTTCGCAAATCAGCGGTGCCTCACGCACCTCGGTTGGCGGCTATTGTGAGAAGGAGCGCCCGCACGATTCCGAGCAGTTTGATGTTTCGGACCAACGCACGCTGGACGATGTAGTACGCTGGCTAATGGAAAAGGATCACATTCCCTCGTTCTGCACGGCCTGCTACCGCGAGGGCCGCACGGGCGACCGTTTTATGAGCCTTTGCAAAACCGGGCAGATTTTAAATTGCTGCCACCCCAACGCCTTAATGACGCTAACGGAATATTTGGTAGATTACGCTTCGGAGCAAACCCAAAAGGTTGGTTTTGCGTTAATTGAAAAAGAGCTTGCTAAAATTCCCAAGGAAAAGGTACGCGAAATTGCCCGGCAGAATATTGAGGCCATTAAGGCCTCAAACCGCCGCGATTTTAGATTTTAAATTGGTTCACAAACAATTTTAGATTTTAAACCCTTTCACAAATTGTAACTTAGGCGCTTTAGCGTGGTTTGGAGGTTTATATGGGACTAAACGATACCGTTTCGGCCGACCGGGTGCATATTGGCTTTTTTGGGCTGCGAAATGCCGGTAAATCCAGCGTTGTAAACGCTGTTACCGGGCAAAAGCTTTCGCTGGTTTCTAAGGTTAAGGGAACCACCACCGATCCGGTGCAAAAGGCCATGGAGCTGCTGCCCATTGGCCCGGTTGTTATTATTGATACCCCCGGGGTAGACGATGTTGGCGATTTAGGCGAAATGCGGGTAAAACGCGCTTTGCAGGTGCTAAGCAAAACCGACATTGCCATTTTGGTAGTAGACGCCGAAAAGGGCCTGCAGCCGGCCGACCGGGAGCTGCTGGCGCTGTTTGAGCAAAAAAAACTGCCGTACATTACCGCCTACAATAAGTGCGATTTATTAAAATCGGTGCCAAAGGCGCCAAAAAACAGCCTTTACCTTAGCGCCGCAAAGGGCACCAGCGTTTTTGAATTAAAAGAGCTTATTGGCAAACTGGCCGGGCAGCAACAGCCCCAAAAAGCTTTGGTTGGCGACCTGCTAAACCCGGACGATGTTGCTGTGCTGGTTACCCCAATTGACGCGGCTGCCCCAAAAGGGCGCATGATTTTGCCGCAGCAGCAGGTAATACGGGATGTGCTGGATCACCACGCTGTAAATGTTGTAACCCAGGTGGAGCAGCTTAGCGGCGCACTGGCGGCCTTAAAAAAGCCACCCAAAATTGTTATAACCGATTCGCAGGCCTTTGGCGCGGTAAGCAAAATGGTTCCGCAGAATATTTGGCTAACCTCGTTTTCTATTTTATTTGCGCGTTACAAGGGCAATTTGGCGCAGGCGGTGCAAGGGGCCGCCGCGTTAGACCGTTTGCAGGCGGGGGATAGGGTCTTAATTTCGGAGGGCTGTACCCACCACCGCCAGTGCGGCGATATTGGCACCCAAAAGCTGCCGGCCTGGCTGCAGCAGCATTGCGGCTGCAGCCTGCAATTTCAGTTTACTTCGGGTACCGAGTTTCCCGAGGATGTAACCGGTTACGCTTTGGTGGTGCATTGCGGCGCCTGTATGTTAAACGAGCGGGAGGTGCTCTCCCGCAATGAGCGCTGCAAGGAGCAGGGGGTGCCCGTAACCAATTACGGTACGGCCATTGCCCATGTTCACGGCATTTTACGCCGTGCGTTAGCCCCTTTTCCGCAAATTAAAGCGCTGCTAAGTAAAAAATAAACCGCCTTTTAAAGCGCGCCGCTGTTTTGCCCCGCAACGGCGCGCTTTGCGTTATGCGAATATTAATGACAATTAGCGAAAAGCCTCTTTTGGGGAAATATATTAAACAAAAAACGGTAAAGGCGGCTGCCTTTTGTTTTTAAAAATCTGCATAAGTGGGAAAGAAGGATATTTGTGCCAAATAAATTTATTCTACATTCTAAATTTCAGCCTACGGGCGATCAGCCACAGGCCATTGAAAAATTAACAAAAGGCATTCAAAACGGTTTAAAAGAGCAGGTTTTGCTGGGCGTAACCGGTTCGGGCAAAACCTTTACCATGGCCAATATTATTAAAAATGTAAATAAACCCACTCTTGTTTTGGCGCACAATAAAACCCTTGCTGCCCAGCTTTGCAGTGAGTTTCGTGAATTCTTCCCCGAGAATGCGGTGGAGTATTTTGTTTCTTACTACGATTATTACCAGCCGGAGGCCTACATTCCGGGAACCGACACCTACATTGAAAAGGACTCGGCTATTAATGATGAAATTGATAAGCTGCGCCATTCTGCAACCTGTGCGCTTTCGGAGCGGCAGGATGTAATTATAGTCGCCAGCGTTTCCTCCATTTACTCGTTAGGCAACCCTATTGATTACCGTAACATGATTATTTCGCTGCGAATTGGCACCGAAATTAGCCGGGAGGAGCTAATTACCCGACTGGTAGATTTGCAATATGAGCGCAACGATATTAACTTTGTGCGCAACAAATTTCGCGTGAGGGGAGATACGATTGAAATTTTTCCGGCCTATTCGCAGGAGGACGCCATTCGTGTGGAGTTTTTTGGCGATGAAATTGAGGCGCTTTACAAAATTAATACCGTTACCGGCGAATTAAAAGAGCGGCTGGTTCACGCCCCCATTTACCCGGCCACCCACTACATTGTGGCACCCGAGCACATGGAGGCCGCGTTAAAGGAGATCCGGCAGGAGATGGAAAATCAGGTGGCCCTGTTTACCGCCCAAAAAAAGCTGATAGAGGCGCAGCGTATTCGCCAGCGAACCGAGTACGACATGGAAATGCTGGCCGAAATTGGCACCTGCAAGGGGGTTGAAAATTACTCCCGCGTGCTTTCGGGGCGGCCGGCCGGCAGCACCCCGTTTACGCTGTTAGATTATTTTCCGAAAGACTTTTTGCTGATTGTAGATGAATCGCATGTAATGCTGCCGCAAATTCGCGGAATGTACGGCGGCGACCGTGCCCGCAAGGAAAGCCTGGTAGAATACGGTTTTCGCCTGCCCTCGGCTTACGATAACCGACCGCTGAATTTTGAGGAATTTTACCAAAAGGTAAACCAAGCTATTTATGTTTCGGCTACGCCCGGCCCGTTTGAGTACGAGCACGCCGCCGCGGTGGCTGAGCAGGTTATTCGCCCCACCGGGCTGTTAGACCCCGAAATTTTGGTAAAGCCAACCACCGGGCAAATAGACGATTTAATTAGCGAAATTAACCTGCGTACCGAAAAAAAAGAGCGGGTTCTGGTAACCACGCTAACCAAAAAAATGGCCGAGGATTTAACCGATTATTTGGAGGGGGTTGGCATTGCGGTGCGGTATATGCACCACGATGTTGATACCATTGAGCGCATGGAACTAATTCGCGACCTGCGCCTGGGCGTTTTTGATGTTTTGGTTGGCATTAACCTGCTGCGGGAGGGGTTGGATCTGCCAGAGGTTTCTTTAGTAGCTATTTTAGACGCGGATAAAGAGGGCTTTTTGCGCAGCGAGACCTCGCTGATTCAAACCGTTGGGCGGGCCGCCCGAAACGCCGGCGGGCAGGTTATTATGTACGCCGACAGCGTAACTCCCTCTATGGAGCGGGCCATTCGCGAAACGGCGCGCCGCCGCGAAATTCAGCAGGCCTACAACAAGGCGCACGGCATTGTGCCAAAAACCATTCAAAAACAAGTGCACGAGGTGATTGAAATGGGCGCAAAGGCCGAGCCGGGGCAAAAGGCCGGCCTAAAGCACCTAAAGCCGGCAGAGCGCCAGCAAATGATTAAGCGCTTAACGGCCGAAATGAAGGACGCCGCCGCTATGCTGGAGTTTGAATACGCCGCCCAGCTGCGCGATAAAATTGAGGAACTAAAAAAGAGTAAATAAAACAAAACCAAACAGCCGCCAACCTTTTGCTTGTTGGCGGCTGTTTGAATTATTAAAGAAAACTTAAATTTTGGTTTTAAAAAAGCACTTAGCATAACGCTAAGTGCTTTTTTATGGCTGCGGAATAGGGATTCGAACCCCAACAAACAGAGTCAG
>URRK01000123.1 GCA_900550315.1 uncultured Oscillospiraceae bacterium
CCCAACAGATATTGACATTTATTCCAGCCACAACTACCAGTTTAGTAAGGATGTTGAGCTGCAGCCGGGGATTCCCTGCGGGCCGCAGGGTAATGTGCCGCTGCTATCTTTACCGGGCGGCAGAATTTACCAAAAGGTTACACTGCAAAAAAACAAAAGCTACACCCTAAAGGTTTGGGTACGGTGGCATTTGCCGGACGCTTTGCATGTAAGCGGTAATGTAATTATTGGCGCGTTTAGCACTAAGGACGGCACTGTGAACACCGGCAGTGAGCCAACCAACCGCCTAACCCTTGGCAGCACCGCAATGTTAGACCCCGCTTTTGCCGAGCCGGGGGAGCAGGAATACAGCGTTACTTTTAACGCCGGCGAGCACACCGAGGCGTTTGTTGGCATTTACCACGATATTAAACAGCAGGCCGCCGAGGTTATTTTGTGCAAGGCGGAGCTTACCGAGCAGGGCAAAGGGGAACAGCTGCTGCAAAATGCCGATTTTGCTAACGATTTTGATAATTGGCAGGTGCTTTACGCCGGCGGCAGTGCCGATCATTACATTGGTTGGTGCCAATGCTGCAACACGGCACTGCAATATGTGCCAAAGGGCAAAATGTTTATTTTTGATGAATACAACAATGTTTACGACCGCGACAACAGCCGTAAGGACCACGGAGCCAACATTGTAAGCGCCGCGTTAGCGTTTATGAACAGCGGCTGCAACGGCTCCATGCTTTGGACGCTGTTTGACCAGCAATGGCCGAACAACCACACTACCAATAACGATTCTTTTGTAGACGGTGATCACCGTTGCGGGGTGGCCTCGGTGCTAACCAAAACAAAGGTTCCGCACCTTTCGTACTACGCATTTGGGCTGCTTAGCCGCTACACCGGCGGGTGGGGCAGTAAGGTTTACAAAGGCACTTACAGCCCAAATTTACAAGCCACTTTAAACAAGCTGCCAGACGGCAACTTTACGGTTGTAGTGGTAAACAACAAAGCAAGGGCCGATAGTTTTACGCTGGAATTTGAAAAGCCGTTACAAAAAACGCTGCACCGTCACCGGTTTGACCCGGCCGTTTTGGTGCCGGACGATACGGCAACGCTGCCCGGTATTGACGCCGAAATAAAGGTTGAAAGCCAGCTGCAGGATGATATTGCGCCTTACAGCGTAACCGTTTACACAACCATTGAGGATTAAGCGAAAAAGGGATAACATTTTATGAGGAATTTACAGTTAAAAAACAGCACCCCCGTTTGCGGCGATTTTTGGGGTAACGGTGCCGTTTACCACTGCTTTGCCGAAATGCCGGACGATGAAAACCGCCAGTACAGCCCAAAAATGGCCGAGCTGGAGGCCGACCGCGCCGGAAAAATGCGGTTAAAAATTGCGCGTACCATGTACCGCTGCTGGGGCTGGGACGAGCAACAGCAGGCCTGGACCTGGGAAACGCCGGAGTGCCGGGCTTTGTACCGCTGGCTGCAGCGCATGAAGGACCGGGGCATTACCGTTGCGCTAAACACCGGCTGGTGCTGCCCGGGGGATGTAAACGGAACCAGCTGGAACGACAACCCGCCCTGGGCCGACCGGGATAACTGGGAAAAATCGTTACAGGGGTACGCCGATTGGGTAAGCGAAACGGTACGCCAATTGGTAGTGCTGCGCGGATTTACCAACATTAAAATTTTAGTTCTATTTACCGAGCCGCGCAAGCCAGGCGGGGTAATGCCGGCCACCAGCGAGCCGTTTAGCGAAACCAACCGCGAGCCAATGTTCCGCCTGTGGAACGATTGCGTAAATGCCGCTGCCGCCGCCTTAAGGCGGGACGGCCTGCGAGATAAGGTTTTGCTTATGGGTCCGAACTGCGGGCACTTAATTTCTGCCCAAATGTTAAAATGGACGGCGGAAAATGCTACGGAAATTGACCTGTACTCCAGCCACACCTACCAGTGGAACGAGGAGCCGGAGGACTGCGACCCGAACGAGGGCGGCGGGGAGCTGACCACCATTGCCATAAAAACCCCCGGTGGCCGTTTTTGCCAAAAGGTTACGCTAAAGCCCTTTACCACCTACAAGGTTACCGTTTGCTGCCGGGTGGTAAAGCGGGACCCGCTGCACCTTAGCGGCAACATTTTGTTTGGGGCATTCGATCGGTCGCAGGAGTACATTTCCGGCGGCGGCGACCCTACCAACCGCCTAACTCGGCACAGCGTAAAAATGCTGGATCCCTCTAAAATGTCAACCGAATTTTGCAGCTACAGCTTTACCTTTCAAACGCAGGGGGAGGTTGCGGCGAAAGTGGGCGTGTTTAGCGATATTAAGCACGAAAGCTACTTAATTGTAAACAGCCTAAGTTTAACCGAGCAGCCCGACGGCTTAGAGTTGCTGCAAAACGGCGATTTTGCACAGGGCCCGCTGAATTGGGATACCTTTTGCACCCTTGGTGCCAGCGATGTTTACTACGACTGGCGGCGTTGGTGCCAAACCGGAATGCAATACCTGCGGCCGGATCAGCCCTTTGTTTTTGATGAATACAACATTGGCTGGAACCGCGACCACTCGCGCAACGAGCACGGGGCGAATTTGGCGCTTAGCATTGTGGCTCAAATGAATGCCGGGGTTTTTGCCAATATGCTTTGGACGCTGTTTGACCAAATTTGGCCGAATAACCACACTACAAACGGCGATAGTTTTTTTGACGGCGATCACCGCTGGGGCTTGGCGCCAAACCTAAACCGCAGTTTAGTGCCGCACAAAAGCTATTACGCCTTTTCAATGATCAGTAAATACACCGGCGGTCGTGGCAGCAAGGTTTATGAGGGTGTTGGGGAGAAACATCTGCATTTAACCATGAACGAGCTGTCCGACGGCAATGTTACTATTATTGTGGTAAACAACAAAGCGCAGGGCGAGAAGTTTAAAATTACCCTGCAAAAGCCTTTAAAGGCAAGGTTGTTTTGTCACCGGTTTAACCCAAAAACCGTAGTGCCAAACGAAAAAGCCGAAATTTTACCGTCGAGCGGTGAAATTGAACTAAACGGAACCGAATTTTTTGACAGTATTGTGCCTTACGGCGTTACAGTTTACACCAGCTGTAACAACTAAATAATAAATTTTGTTAGGGAGAGATTGCTATGCAAAACATTGACATTAAAAACAAAACGCCGGTGTGCGAAAACTTTTGGGGTCAAAGCGCCGTTTACCACTGCTACGCCGAAATGCCGGACGAGGAAGGCCGCAACTATACGCCGCAGTTGGCGCAAATTGAGGCTGACCGTGTAATTAAAATGGGCGTTAAGGTTGTGCGCACCTTTTACAAGTGGTGGGCCTGGGATGCCGAAAAGCAAGAATGGAACTGGGAAAACGCCGAGTGTAAAGCTTTGTACCGCTGGCTGCAGCGGTTAAAACAGGGCGGCGTTGCGGTTGCTTTAAACGCCTGCTGGTGCTGCTCTGGAGATGTTAACGGTGTTGGCGGTTTTAACGGTTGCCCGCCCTGGGCGGACCGGGACAATTGGGAAAACCGGTTCAGGGGTATGCCGATTTTATTAGCGAAACGGTGCACCAGTTAATTGAAGTGCGCGGCTTTACAAACATTAAAATTTTAACTTTGTTTACCGAGCCGCAAAACGGTATGCCAGCGCCCGGTAAGCCGCCAATAACTCGCGAAAACAGGCTTAGCATGTACGAAACCTATTACGACTGTGCTGTTGCGGCCGATGCCGCCCTGCGGCGGGACAATCGGCGGGATAAGGTTTTGCTTATGGGTCCGAATGAGGGTAGTACCACTACCTCCCTAATGGTTAAATGGATGGCCGAAAATTTGCCGGAAGGAGTTTTGGACATTTACTCCAGCCACAATTATCAGTGGCAGCAGGAAATTGAGGAGGAGCCCGAAAATAACGGTTGGGCGGTTGCAACGGTGACGCCGGGCGGCCGAATCTACCAGCTGGCCACTTTAAAGCCGAATACCGAATACGAGGTTAAAATGACCTGTAGAGTGCTTTGCAACGACTTGCTGCATTTAAGCGGTTCGGTTGCGTTTGGCGCCTTTTCGGGAACCGAGGCACCGCAAGCGGGCGGGCAGCCTACTACCCGGTTAAACCAAGCCTCGGTAAAGCTTGTAGAGGCCGGTGAGTTTAGTGCGCAAAACCGCACTTTTAGCATGAAGTTTTGTTCCGGTAACGCAACCTCGGCCAACATCACGGTGTTTTGTGATTTAAAAGCGGTGCCCTTTACCTTTAAGCTGGAAAAATTAGAGTTAATTTGCTGTGAGAGCGGCAAAAGCCTGTTGAAAAACAGTCTCTTTGCAGACGGGGCAGATGGGTACAACTTTGTTTGCATGGATTACACCTGTAGCGACGCGGCCCTTTTATGGATACGTTGGGCCCAAACAGGGCTGAACTATGTACCTAAGGGCAAGCCTTACTTTTTTGATGAATTTAATATTGGTTTTAATAAAGACCATTCCTGG
Organism: uncultured Oscillospiraceae bacterium; assembly: GCA_900550315.1. Lineage (GTDB taxonomy): Bacteria > Bacillota > Clostridia > Oscillospirales > Acutalibacteraceae > UMGS1279. The sequence goes on from URRK01000123.1 coordinate 4,467, forward strand.
GAAAATCACGGAGCTTACTTGGTAAACGGAGCCGTAGCGTTAATGAATACCGGGGTGGCCACACCTATTTTGTGGACGCTGTTTGATCAGCAGTGGCCAAATAACCACACCACTAATCCCGATTGCTTTGTAGACGGCGACCACCGCTGGGGCTTAGCACCTTTGCTTACTCGAAGCCTGGTGCCGTACAAAAGCTACTACGCTTATGCGCTGCTAAGCCGGTTTACAGGCGGGCCGGGCAGCAAGGTGTACGCCGGAGTTGGCGCAAACGGCCTGCACGCGGTGTTGAATGTTATGGTCGACGGTAACGCCACCGTAGTGGTGGTTAATTGCCGTTCGCAGAAAAAGGATTTTACCTTGCAGTTTGAGCAGCCGGTAAACTACACCTTTAATCGGCATTGTTTTAACCCTAAAACAGTAGAGCCAAACGAAAAGGCCGATCTAATTTTGGCGGATAAAACGCTGGACCCTGTTACCGAAACCCTTAGTGACAGCATTGCCCCTTATAGCGTAACGGTTTATACTACTTTAAAATAACAAACCGGTAAAATCTTTCCGGGTGCGGGTTACCGTGCCCGGCTTTTTTGCAATTTTGCACGGTTTTTTGCAAAAAGTAGGGGGCAATTTTGGCGTGACAGCGTTACAATTGAGCCGAAGCGGTATTGAACAGCCTTAAAAAATGTGGTACAATAACAATAACTTTTATTTTGCCTTTGCGGCAGGGGTGTGCCGCGGTTAACTTTGGCGCACATATTTAAGCGCCATTATTCAATTTTTTTAGCGCGGTGTTTAATACAACTACGCTTAAAATAGGGTGCTAAAAAGCAGGTTTGGGTTTACCCCTGCCGGCTTAACAGCTCCCTGCCGTAATAAATGGGGGAAGGTTATGACAAAGGTTTATTTGGTTCGTCACTGCGAGGCGTACGGCAACAAG
>URRK01000124.1 GCA_900550315.1 uncultured Oscillospiraceae bacterium
GGTGCTTTAGGGGAAAGAACAAATTCGCTCTCATTCCCCGCAGTTTTGGGGGCAGCCGGTGTGCCAATTGTTTTGTTTTGGCCTACGGGCTGCTGCCCTTTTTGCAATGCAGTTTGGGCGCTGCTTGCCGCCGGTTCAGCGTTGGCGGTTGCCTTTGCGGCCCCGGCAGTTGTTTTGGGACTATTCACTGTTGTTTCAAAGTCGGTTACTGTTACAGCACTGCTTTCCGCCGGTTGAGCAGCGGTAGGCTTGGCACCGTAAGCAGGCGTTGCGGCCGGGTTCGGCAGGCTTTTACCCGCGTGCACCGCGGCAATAATATCATCGGCAGTTTTAAGGGCCGAGTGAATAATTTCCTCGGCTTTAGCTAAGCCCGAAAGGGCCGGCTCGGCCGCCTTTGCAGACCCCTGCTCCGCCGGCAGCGGGGGCTTTGGCGGCAAAACCGAACCGGCGCCCTGGGCGGGCGTATTTTTGGGGGTTAAATTGCTGTTTTCGCCTTGTGGCACAGCATTTTTAAAGGGCGCAGTGCCGCCTTGGGGCGCTGCTGCACCCGCGGCGTTTGCGCCAGGCACAACCATATTAGACACGGCTGCGTTAGGGGCTGCCGCATTTTGGGCAGTTGCATTTTGGGCAGTTGCATTTTGGGCAGTTGCATTTTGGGCAGTTGCGCCGGGTGTTTTTGCACTTAGCGCGGCGGGCTGCCCGCTATTTACCGCCCCGTTAGGCGTTACCGGCAAGGGTGGCTGCGGCTGTTTTTCTGCCGCCCCTTGGCCCTTTTGGCGTTTTTTAAAGGCTTTATGCTCGGCAAAATAAGCTAAATAAGGGCAAATTAAATCTTCGGTTAGCTCTTGCCGCAAGCCTTGTTCATCGGTTAGCAATATTAAAGATTGATCGGCCTTTTCTACCACGCAGCCGCCGCAGCGGCCGTGAACCGTTACCAGCGGCAGACCGCCCTGCGGCAGCAAAAGCTGGTTGGTATTGGTAATGCCAAAATGGGCAGTATCTACCCCCTCTAACCTTAGGCCAACCGTTTCGGCCAAAAGGCGCGGTAAATAATCGGGCCCCTTTGGCAAAAAGCTGCCAACCAGCACCACCGCCCGGCTGCGCGAAAACGCCCGCCGCAATGCGTTGGTAAAATCCTGCTGTGTTTCGGTCAGCGTGCTTAAAAAGCGAACTGAGCAGGCCGAACACAGGGCAAATTCTAATTTAAAATCGGTTTTTTGCTTGTAGTAAATAACTTCAAGGCTAAGTTCCGGAACCAAAAAAGCACCTCCCAAAAACTAAGGCTTTGGTTTGGCCGTAGGGCTTACGGCGTTGGGTTAGCAGGCTGAGAAACCGCCGGCGATTGAGCCGAGGAGGGCAACGGAGCCGAGGAAGCAGCCGGGGCCGAGGACGACGGCACTGGAGCCGAAGAAGCAGCCGGCGTACCGTTTTTGCTGCTGGCAGACGGAGCCGCAGAGCTTGCGGCGCGGCTGGAACCGGCCGAACCGGCACTGCGGCTGCCGGCAGCCCCGCTTGCTGCACGATTTTGGCTAGCCGAGCTTGCCGCAGCCTTCGTGCTTTGCGTATTACTGCTGGCATCGGGCTGGGCCTGTTCGCTGCTTTGCGCGTTAGAGCTGGTTGCCGACGGCAAAGAAATATTAGGTTTGGTAGTGCCGTGCTTGGTGTACCAAATTTGCGGGTAAAGGGGCGTTGGATTTACCTTTGCTGCCGAAGTATCGGCAGCGTTTTGCTCCCCCACACGCACCTTACGGGCCATCACCACCAAGCGGGCATCATCAAATTCGTAGGTGCAGGTAGAAAGGGTCAATAATTCGTCCTGCGCGTCTACCTCTACGCCGGTATCAATAATACTGCGCACCTTAACATTGTTTACAAAGCTTAAAAAGTCCTCCTCCGAGGCAAACTCGGGGTAACGGTAATTAAACACCTCGCCATTATCCTGCTCCGGCTTGGTATTGGTAATAAACACGGCAAAAACCTTATAGTCGGCGTCTAAATACAAAGTGGTAAAATCAATTACCGGGTGCTGCTTGTAAAAGTTAATATCGGTGTATTTTTTAAGGGTGCCAAACATGGTGCCGTCCCGCATGTGGTGCCCGTACACCACCACATTTTTGCTGTTGCCGGTGGCGGTAATGGCGGCGTCCTTATCAATAAACAGCGCCCCGTACCGGCTGGACTGCTTGTTCATATCGTGATCAATATAATAATCGTTATTGGTTGTTTGGTACACCGGGTTGTTGATGTTGGTGCCCTCAATTTTCATCCAGGCTTTAATGTCGCTGTTGTTTTTCATCAGCTCCTTAAAGGCAATAAAAACGCCGTTTTCATCCTTTTGCATAGAAGCGTTGTTCCACGCGTTTGCCGCGTTAGAAACCGCCCGCCCGGCCAGCCAGCTTTCGGCAAAATAATTTACTAAGTAAGAAAGGGTAACAATTAAAACAACCAACGCCACTAAAAATATCGATTTGCGAACCTTTTCGCCGACGGAATCCCCCTTAACCGGGAACAGTGAACGCCAAAAGCCCCGCTTTTTAGGCGCTTTTTGGGGCGCCGGCGCGGCAACAGCGTTTTCGGCGGCTGCGCTTTCTTGTTTTGCGGCCGGCTCGTCGGCCGCACCGTCATCAAAAATGTAGTTCATGTAATCCTCCTGCTGCTCCGGCAGCTGGCTGGGTTTGGTTTCGGCTTCCTCCCCCGCGTTTGCCCAGTTAAATAAAACAACCTCATCGGCCGCGGTGCTGTTATCTACCGCCGTTTTAAAGGTGGTAAGGCTGTGGTTTTCGCTATGCTCAAACGGCACAACCGGCAGGCTGTACTCGTTAATAACATTCAGCGGCTGATCCGGTGCGGTAGCGTAAGAAATAAATTTTTCGCAGCCGTCTAAATAACGGCGAATCATATCTAAAGCGGCGGCCGCAGCAAAGTTACGAACCGCATCACGCCCCCCGCCCGAACGCATAACCCGCAGTACCACTGCGTTTTCGGGTCCGGCTACGGCAATAAAAACCAGGCCAACCGGCTTATTCTCGCTGGCGGCGGGGCCGGCCACCCCGGTAATGCCAACGCCAATATCGGCCCCGCACATTTTGCGTACCCCGTTTGCCATTTGCACGGCAACCTCGGGGCAAACGGCGCCCCGCTCGCGAATCAGCCGCTCGCTAACGCCCAAGGCCTCGATTTTAATGTAATTGGCGTAGGCCACAATGCCCATTTCAAACACGGCAGAGGAGCCCGGAACATCGGTAATTAATTTAGAAAGCAGGCCGGCCGTGCAAGATTCGGCCGTGGCAACCCGCTTTTTACTTTGCAGCAGCTTTTGTACAACCGTTTCCTCTAAAGAGCTGTACTGGGTTGTGTAAACATTCTCACCAATCCGTTTTTGCAGCCGCTCGGCCACCGGGGCGCAAAGTTTTTCGGCCGCCGCTTTGTTTTCGGCCTTAGCGCTTATGCAAATTTCAACCTCCCCGCGGTAAGCGTGGGTTGTAACGGTTGGGTTTTGGCCGTTTTCAAACTCGGCGCACATCTCCTCAATTTTGGCCTCATCAATACCAAACACGCGCACATGGCTGTTGTACACTGTGCAATGAATTTTCTTTTTTACAATGGGCAAAACGCTTTCGCTTAACATACGGATCAGCTCGGCGCGCGGGCCGGGCAGCAGCACTACCATGCAGTTGTTTTTTTCAATAAAACATCCGGGGGCCAAGCCAATGTTATTTTCCAGCACAATGCCGCCCTCAAAAACCAGCGCCTGCCGGCGGTTGCCGGCCGACATCTCTCGGGCATCTTTTTGAAAAAAGCGGTGAATTTTGGCTAAGCTGTATTCGTCCTCTACCAAACGCACCTGTAATGCGTCGGCCACCGCCTGCTTGGTCAAATCGTCCTGCGAGGCGCCCATTCCCCCAAAAATAACCAGCAAATTGCACCGTTTTACCGAACAGGCAACCTGGCGGCCAATATCCTCGGCACGGTCGCCAAGCACAATTTGCTCGGTAACGGTAACGCCAATATCGGTAAGCTGCCTTGCCACAAAATTCATTCGCAGGTTTGGCAGATCACCGGTAAGGAACTCGGTTCCAACACAAATAATTTCACAGTTCATAGCCGCTCTCCTAACAAATTAATTTTAACGGTTAATGTAGGTTATTACGGTATTTTCAACCGCACGCTGAATCATGGGGGCAAAGTCTACCGCCGATTCCGCCTGCTCGCAAAGAGCAACCGTTGGGTTGGTTTTGGGGTGTTTCGGCGTAAATACCGTGCAGCAATCCTCGTACGGCTCAATAGAAATATCAAACGCGTCGATCTTGCGGGAAATTTTAACGATCTCTTCTTTATCCATACCTATTAACGGCCGAAAAACCGGCAAGGGGCTTACGCTGTCGGTCGTAATAATTGCCGGCAGCGTCTGGCTGGCAACCTGGCCCAGGCTCTCGCCCGTAATTAGGGCGGTGCAGCCGTTTTTTTGCGCCAGCTTTGCGCTAATACGCATCATCATGCGCCGCATAATAAGGGTAAAATAATCCTCTGGGCAATGGTCGGCAATGGCCTGTTGAATTTCGGTAAATGGCACAACCATGGTACGAATAGCGCCGCTGTAAGCGGCAACCTTAGCCAACAGGCGTTTTACCTTTTGCTCGGCCCGCTCGCTGGTGTAGGGCGGGCTGGCAAAGTGAATGGCGGTTAGCTCTACGCCGCGCTTGGCCATCATCCAGGCCGCAACCGGGCTGTCTATTCCACCCGAAATTAAAATAGCCGCCTTACCGGCCGTGCCAACCGGCATACCGCCGGCCCCGTGCAGCTGCCCGGCGCGAATGTACGCAAATTTGTCCCTAATTTCTACCGTTACGGTAATATCCGGCTGGTGCACATCTACGCTTAAATGCGGGTTGGCCCTTAACAGCACCGCGCCCAGCTCCCTTGAAATTTGTGGGGAGGTGAGCGCAAAGGCCTTGTCCGACCGTTTGGCCTCTACCTTAAAGGTTTTAACCTGCTGCAGCTGAGCTTTTAAATAATCCGGCGCAAGAGTTAAAATTTGTTCCATATTTTTGGGGGCAACCGCGGCGCGACAATAGGCGGCAATGCCAAAAACCTTGCCTACCCGGCGCAGCGCTTTTTCCATGGGGTAATCCTCCCCCGTGGGCTCTACCATTACGGTAGATTGCGAGCGGCTGATCTCAATAGGCCCCAAGCCGTACAAAACCGATTTTAAGGTTTTGATCATGCGGTCCTCAAACACATGGCGATTTAACCCCTTTAGGGCCAGCTCGCCGTTTTTAATTAAAATAATTTCTTTCATACAATGCTCCTGTAACGCGCGGCAGCCAAACG
>URRK01000125.1 GCA_900550315.1 uncultured Oscillospiraceae bacterium
TTCAGGGAACTTTATTTTTAGACTGGCTGACCGATTACCGGGCGCGCCACCCCAAAATAACCGTTTCTATTCATAGCGCCAACACCTACCAGTTGCTGGAAAAGCTGCAAAACCGGGAAATAGATTTAGCGGTGGTGCGCTCGCCGTTTTCGGCGTCGGGGCTTTTTGTGCAGCAGCTTTACCGGGAGCCGATGCTGGCGGTTGGGCAGGCGCATTTTTTTAAAAATTTGCCGAATGAGCCGGTGCGACTTTCTCAGCTGGAAAACCGCCCGATTATAGTATACCGCCGTTGGCAAAAAATAATTGCCTCCTGCTTTGAGGGGGAGGGCTGCACCCCAAACATTTGCTGTGTAAACGACGATGCCCGCATGACGCTGGCCCTAACGGCCCGCGGGCTTGGCGTTGGGCTGCTGCACCCCTCGGCGTTAACACAGCCCGAGCAGCTGGGGTTAACGGCGCTGCCAATTACCAACCGCACCCTAAGCTCTGAAATTGCTTTGGTTTGCCGCGAGCACGAGCCGCTGCCCGAGCCGGCGCGCCTGTTTTGGGAGCAGGCAAAAAAAGCGGTGCCAAAGGCGTTTTAAATTAGGCTTTACTTTTGGTCTGGGGCGTGCTAAAATAAAAAGACAGGGGATGATATAAAGCAATGAAAAGCCAAATAAAAAATAAAATAATAACAAAAAAATTTAAGGCGGCGTTAGCGGTTTTGTTGGCCGGTTGCTGCCTGCTGGGGGTTACCGCCTGCGGAAGCCCGAAACCGGCGGCCTCGTCTGCGCCGGCAACATCGACCGAGGAAACTCAAAGCGAGCTGAATTCCAGCAAAAAGGCAACCAGCTCAAAACCGAAAAAAACAAGCAGTGCCAAAAAGGCCAGCTCAAAACCAAAAAAAAACAACCTCTAAAAATAACGCCGACAATAACAGCTTTACCTTAACCAAGCAGGAAAAGGTTTTGTACGGGGTAGACCCGGAGCTTTACCCGGCACCGCTGGTAAACAAGGGCAATTCGGCCCGCATTGCAAATTTAATGAAAAAGGCGCAATCCGGCGGTAAGTACACCGTGGCCGTGCTGGGCGGCTCTATTAGCCAGGGGGCCGGCTCTACCGGCAACAACAGCTACGGCGCGTTGGTTTGCAACTGGTGGCGGGAGAATTTTCCCAAAGCGCAGTTTACCTTTGTAAACGCCGGCTTGGGCGCTACAACGCCGCAAATGGCCTGCTACCGAATGCAATCGGACCTTTTACGGTTTAACCCGGATTTTGTGGTAGTTGATTTTACTGTTAACACCTATGGCGATTACCTTTTAAATGTTACTTACTCTACCTTGTTGTACCGCCTGTTAAACCAAAAAAATGCACCGGCCGTTATGGGGGTACATTTTACTTATTGCGATAAAAGCCAGTACGCCGCGGGCTTTAGCAAAAAGGGCCTATCAGCACCCGACCGCCAAATTACCGCCGCACTGAACACCTACCAAATTCCAACCGTAAGCTACCACGACTACATTTGGAAAAAGATTGATCAAAAGGTTTTTAGCTGGCGGGATGTTGGCAGCGACTACATTCACCCCAACAACACCGGGCACAGCATTGCCGCGGTGCTGATTACCAAGCACTTAGAGTATGTTAAAAACAACCTTAGCAAGCTGGCCGGTAAAACGCCGGCGGTGCCCGCCCTTTCGGAGCAGCACTACTTAAAGGCCAGTTGTTTAACTAACACTTCTAACGCGGTGCGGGTCGGCGGCAGTTTTAAAAAGTTAGATGGTAGTTCTACCGCTACCCGCGGCTGGCAGTGCGCAGCCGGGGCCAACGGCACCTTAGAAATTACCCTGCCCGGTTCGGCCAAGCAGGCGTATTTGTTTGCAAGTTTTGCAAGCGGCAGCCAGGGCACGGTTACCGTAACCGGTAACAACGGATCTAAGCAGGTGTTTTCAGCCTCCTCGGCAACCATTCCAACCCTGCTGGCGCTAACCAAGGATCAAACCCACTTTAAAGTAACCGCCGCAATAACGGCCGGCAGCTTTACCGTTTACGGCATTGCGCTGGACCAATAATAAAAGTTTTACGGCGCGGGCCGCCTTGTATTTGGCAGTTTTACATTTGGCTGCCTTACACTTTGTTGGTTTGGGCTTTGCCAGCCTAAGGCTTAAAAAAGGCTAAAATTTTTGTTGGAGCTGCCCGGGCGTAAAAAGGCCGCCGTTAAGCTAAAGCTTTAAATTTAAAAAACACCTTTTAAAATAAAACCCTTTAAACGCTGTACCAAGCCGGTACGGCGTTTTTTGCGGCGTTTTTAAAATTTGGTTTAAAAATTATTATAAGTTAAAAACCAACACCGTAAATTTTTATACATTTTAAATAAAAAATCTCATTTCCATTTGCTTTGCCTGCCGCTATAATATAGTCAACGACAACAAAGGGGTCGTACAAAGCGCCGGCCAAAACGCTTGCGGGCGCTAAAAAACGGAGGTATTTAAAATGAAAAAACTACTTGCAATTGTTTTAACCCTGGCCCTGGCGTTAGGGCTAACAGCCTGCGGGAGCGGGAGCGGCTCCGGCACTAAAGGCGAAATTTCGGTATTCTATTACACCTACAGCGACACTTACATTTCCAGTGTGCGTACGGCTATGGACAGCTTACTGAAAAATGCCGGCTTGCAGTTCCAAAACTATGACGCCAACGGCAACCAGACCACCCAGACCGAGCAGGTAACCACCGCCATTGCAAAAGGTTCCTCGGCCTTAATTGTTAATGTGGTAGACACCGGCTCGAATGACGCCGCCCAAAACATTGTAGACCAGGCCAAGGCCGCTAACATTCCGGTTATTTTCTTTAACCGCTCGGTAGAAGAATCGGTTGTAAGCAGCTATGAAAAATGCGCTTTTGTTGGCACCGATTACGAGATGGCAGGCCACATGCAGGGCGAAATGATTGGGAAATATTTGGTAGAAAACTTTGCAAAGCTGGATTTAAACGGCGATGGCAAAATCAGCTATGTAATGTTTAAAGGGCAGGAGGGCAATATGGAGGCCATTGCCCGCACCCAGTACGGCGTAGAGGACGCCGACAAGGCTCTTACCGCCGCCGGCAAGCCGAAGCTTTCGTTCTATGACGCCTCGAACACTAAAAAATATTTGGTAGACCAAAACGGGCTTTGGTCCTCGGCCGCCGCTACCGATTATATGTCTACCATTTTAGCGCAGTACAGCGAATCAAACAACAACATGGTAGAACTGGTAATTGCCAATAACGATGAAATGGCGCTGGGTGCAGTTTCTGCCCTGCAAACCGCCGGCTACAACAAAAGCGGCGCTAAGGTTATTCCGGTATTTGGCGTAGACGCCACCGACGCCGCTAAGGACGCCATTAAAAACGGCAGCATGATTGGCAGCATTAAGCAGGATGCCGAAGGTATGGCTAAGGTGATTACTACCATTGTGCAAAATTTGTTAGACGGCAAATCTACCTTTGAGGGTGTAAACGCCGACGATGTGGTAGGCACCTGGCGCGTAAACATTCCTTACGCTACCTACACCGCCGAGAACGAGAACCAGTAAAACTTTTTGGGCGCCGAGCGCCTACTAAACCGGGCCGGCAGCTGCAGTTTAGGCTGCCGGCCCGGTTAAGCAAAACAGAATTGGGGGAAAGTTAAAATGACAGAGAACAACGCAGTAAAAAACACAGCCGGCACTGCCGAGCCCCCGGTGTTGCTGCGAATGGAGGATATTGAAAAATCGTTCCCCGGCGTAAAAGCGCTGGATAAAGTGCATTTAACCGTTAAGGCCGGAACGGTACACGCCTTAATGGGCGAAAACGGCGCCGGAAAATCTACTCTAATGAAATGCCTGTTCGGGGTGTACGCAAAGGATAGCGGAAAAATTTACTTAGAGGGCAAAGAGGTACATTTTAAAAATTCTAAAGAGGCGCTGGAAAACGGCGTTGCCATGGTGCACCAGGAGTTAAACCAGGCTTTAAAACGCAATGTTATGGATAACATGTGGCTGGGGCGGTTTCCCACTGTGGCCAAGGGCGTGCCCCTTACCAGCGAAAAAAAGATGTACCGCGCCACGCAAGAGGTTTTTGAGAAATTAGATATTCGCGTTGACCCAAAAACCGTTATGAGCAAAATGCCGGTTTCGCAGCGGCAAATGGTAGAAATTGCAAAGGCGGTTTCTTACCACGCTAAGGTAATTGTTTTTGATGAACCCACTTCTTCCTTAACCGAGGAGGAGGTTGAGCACCTGTTTAAAATTATTAATATGCTGCAGGATCAGGGCTGCGGAATTATTTACATCTCCCATAAAATGAAAGAGATCTTACGAATTTCAGACGAGGTTACCATTATGCGTGACGGCAAATGGATTGCCACGAAGGAGGCCAAAGGCCTGACCACGAACGAAATTATTCGTTTAATGGTTGGGCGGGAGCTTACCAACATTTACCCGCCAAAAAGCAACGAAATCGGGGAGGTTTTACTGCAGGTTGAAAATCTTTCTGCCATGTACTCTAAGCTGCAGGGGGTTACCTTTCACGCAAACAAGGGCGAAATTATTGGCATAGCGGGGCTGGACGGTTCCGGCCGCAGCGAGCTGCTTGAAAATATTTTTGGTGTTGCCCCCCGCCGTTCGGGCGCCATAAAGCTAAACGGCAAGCCGGTTAAAAACCGCAACGCGCGGGAAGCTATTAAAAACGGCTTTGCTCTGCTTACTGAGGAACGGCGCGCCACCGGCATTTTTGGCATTTTAAATATTCGGGAGAATACGACCATTTCCAGCCTGAATAAATGCCGAACCGGCCCGTTTGTTAGCAAGCAAAAGCAAAAAAAGAACACCGAGTGGTGCATAGACGCCATGCAGGTTAAAACGCCGGACCAGGAAACCAAGATCCGCTCGCTTTCCGGCGGAAACCAGCAAAAGGTTATTTTGGGGCGCTGGCTGTTGACCGACCCCACCGTGCTGCTGCTGGACGAGCCAACGCGCGGCATTGATGTTGGCGCTAAATACGAAATTTACCAGCTGATTATTGACTTGGCCGAAAAGGGCAAAACGGTGCTAATGGTCTCCTCCGAAATGCCGGAGCTGTTAGGCGTTTGCGACCGAATTTTGGTAATGTCGGGCGGGCGGCTTGCCGGCGAGGTACAGGCCGACGCCACCACTCAGGAAGAGATTATGACGCTGGCTGCGAAATACGTCTAAGGGAGGCCGAATAGCATGTCTGAAATCAAGCCCGACGTAAACAAAAAGGTAAACCAACTGCGCGAAATGGATGCGCGCGACCGCTGGTTTACCTTTTTGTTT
>URRK01000126.1 GCA_900550315.1 uncultured Oscillospiraceae bacterium
AGCTGATTAACGGGGATTGAAATTCAATTAACGGAGATTGATATGGGTTACGACAGTGAAACTTTAACCAAGGCGTTAGAGCAAATTCAGGCAAACGGCCGCCGGCGCAGTCTTAGGTACGAAAACCTGCTGCAGCAGGCCCGGGCAAAGCAGCCCCGACTTTTAGAGCTGGAAAACGCCATGATGCGCATTGGCCCGCAGCTTGGGGTTGCGGCCCTTTCGGGCGACAAGCAAGGGTTAGAGGCCTTAAAAGCCCGGTGCGAGGTTTTAAAAACCGAAAAAGCCGCGCTGCTGAAAAAGCTGAATATTACCGCTTACGAGCCGGTTTGCAAAAGCTGTAAAGATACCGGTCGCCTGCCAAACGGGCGGCTGTGCGGCTGCGTGTACCGTTTGGCGCACCAGCTGGCCTACGAGGCCCTTTGCGGGGAAATGCCAATGGGCAATAGCGATTTTGCAAATTTTAACCTTACATACTACAAACGCAGCAGCGACCCGCAGGCTTACAAGATCATGGAAAAAAATTTGACCTTTTGCCAAAAGTACGCGGCGGAGTTTAGTAAGAATTCGGCCAGCCTGCTTTTTATGGGCGGCACCGGCCTTGGCAAAACGCATTTAACCCTTAGCGTTGCCAAAGCGGTTTTGGCGCGCGGCTTTGGGGTTTACTACGCCCCCGCGCAGGAGCTGATTCAAGCCCTGGAAAACGAGCATTTTTCTTACAGCGAAAGCACGCCGTTTTTAAACAAGGTGCTGCAGTGCGACCTGTTATTAATTGACGATTTAGGCACCGAGTTTGTAACGGCCTTTTCGCAGTCGCAAATTTACAACATTATTAATTCCAGGCTTTTAAAGGGCTTGCCAACGGTTATTAACACCAATTTAACTCTGGCCGAGCTTGAAAAAAAGTATTCGCCGCGTGTAACATCCCGCTTTTTGGGTAATTATAACATTAGGAAGTTTTGCGGCAGTGATGTTCGCCAGCTCAAGCGGCTGGACGAGGTAGGAGCGAAAAACAGTGGAACAGAAAAAAATTAACCGCATTAACGAGCTGGCTAAAAAAGAGCGGGCCGAGGGCCTTACCGAGGCCGAAAAGGCCGAGCAAAAGGCTTTAAGAAGAGAGTACATTAACGCCTACAAGGCCAGCCTGATTGCCCAGCTTGAAAACACCTACATTATTGACGAAACGGGCCATAAACGAAAATTAACCGAGCTGAAAAGAAAACACTGATTTTTTAACTTTTAACTGCGGCAAGGGCCATACCTTTTTTGCAAGGGGTGGCCGAACGCCAATTTTGCAGCTTTTAACCGGGCTTTTGCCAGGGGGAATTTTTATGCCATACTATTATTACGGATTTGATTACACCTATTTAGTTTTTGTTTTACCGGCGCTGCTTATTGCGCTTGTAGCGCAAATTAAGGTTAAAACAACCTTTCACAAATACGCTAAGGTTATGAACGCGCGCGGCCTTTCGGGCGCCGAGGTGGCTGCAAAAATTCTTTCCTCCAACGGGGTTTTAGATGTTGCCGTGCAGCGTGTTTCCGGCAATTTAACCGACCATTTTGACCCTACCGCCCGGGTTATTCGGCTTTCCCAATCGGTGTACGACAGCCACAGTGTTGCCGCGGTTGGCGTTGCCGCGCACGAGGCGGGGCACGCCCTGCAGTACGCCGAGGATTATTTTCCCATTCGGCTGCGTGCGGCCATTATTCCAGTTACAAAGGTTGGCTCGGCGCTTTCTTGGCCGCTGATTATTCTTGGCCTTGTTTTTAGCTTTGGCATTTTAGTGAATTTAGGAATCATTCTTTTTTCGGTCGTTACGCTTTTTCAGCTGGTTACCTTGCCGGTAGAATTTAACGCCTCGCGCCGCGCTTTAAACATTTTGCAGCAGCAGGGCATTTTAGCGCCCGAGGAGCTGGGCGGCGCCCGAAAGGTGTTAACAGCCGCCGCAATGACCTATGTTGCCGCGCTGCTGGTTTCGGTAATGCAGCTGTTAAGGTTAATTGCTTTATTCTCGAACCGCAGAGATTAACTTTGCAAAAATAAATGGCGGTGAACCCGCGCCTGCGGGGCGGCTGATTTTTTGCGGCTTGCCCGCACCGGCTGCATGAACAGCTTAAAATTGAACTATACTGTTATTGTGTAGCTATTGATATTTTAAAATGCGAAAACTATTTTTTTAAGAATCCTATTTTTAAAATCGGGTAAAGCCATACCCTTAAATTGGCAATAAGGCATTAATTTTTTGTAAATGCCAATTAGTTTAAAACACATTCGCACGGTACATGAATTTAGATATGATACAATACACGAGTTTCTTGCGCCAAAGTAAAACGGGCGCGGGGGCTTTTCGTTGCAGTTTTTGAAATATTGAATTTATTCGCCGCGAAGCGTTATTTTATATTTATATTGTTATTGGAGGTTTTATTTGAATGAACAACGAACGTAGCCAAAATGTTAAGACTACTAAAAAAAGAACCGACGCCGCAAAGGTTGGCGGCGCAAAACGCTATTTTAAATCTAAATCAACCGGTGGGGCAATCAAGCAGGACGCAAAGGGTGCTGCCCCGGCAAAAGCGGCTAAAAAGCAATCGGCCAAACCGGCCGCCGCAACGCAAGCTAAAAAGCAACCGGCTAAAACGGCGGCAAAACCGCAGCAAAAGCGCCGTTACAGCAAAAAGGCTAACGGCACACCGCTGCACATTATTCCGCTTGGCGGGTTAGATGAAATTGGCAAAAATGTAACCGTTTACGAATATAACGGCGAAATGATTTTGGTAGACTGCGGAATGTCATTCCCGGATGAGGACACCCCCGGCGTTGACATTATTATTCCCGATTTTACCTATCTTGTAAATAATAAAGATAAAATTAAGGGCCTTTTTGTAACCCACGGGCACGAGGACCACATTGGCGCTATTCCGTATTTATTAAAAAACTTTAATGTGCCAATTTACGCTACCCGGCTTACCATTGGTTTAATTGAGGGCAAGCTGCGGGAGCACCGGTTAATTAGCTCGGCAAAGCTGAATGTGGTAAACGCGGGGCAAACCGTTAAGCTGGGTAATTTCTCGGTAGAATTTATTCATGTAAACCACTCTATTCCCGACGCGGTTGGCTTTGCTATTACCACCCCGGCCGGCGTTGTGGTGCATACTGGGGATTATAAAATAGATACCACCCCAATAGACGACCAGGTAATTGATTTAGGCCGTTTTGCCGAGCTGGGCAAGCAGGGGGTTTTGGCGCTGCTCTCCGATTCCACCAACGCCGAGCGTCCGGGATACACCCCTTCGGAGCGTGTGGTTGGGGAATCTTTCTCAAAGTTATTTAGCCAGGCGGGCAAGCACCGCATTATTGTTGCAACCTTTTCCTCCAACATTCACCGTATTCAGCAAATTATTGATGAGGCGCACCGCTGCGGCCGTAAGGTAGCTGTTTCGGGCCGCAGTATGACAAATGTTGTAAATGTTGCTTCGGAGTTAGGGTATTTAAAGGTGCCTGAAAACACCATGATCAGCATTGATATGATAGATCGGTTTATGCCGGAGGAAATTGTAGTGGTAACAACCGGTAGCCAGGGCGAGCCGCTTTCGGCCCTGCACCGCATGGCCTACGGTGACCACCGCCAGGTTGGCATTGTCCCGGGCGATATGATTATTATTTCAGCTACGCCTATTCCCGGCAACGAAAAAACCGTTAGTAAGGTTATTAACGAACTAATGAAGCAAAAAGCGCGCGTGGTTTACGAAAAGATGTACGATGTGCATGTTTCGGGTCACGCCTGCCAGGAAGAATTAAAGCTCATGATCAACCTGGTACAGCCAAAATATTTTATTCCGGTACACGGCGAGCAAAAGCACCTGCACAAAAACGCCGGGCTGGCTAAGGTTATGGGTATTCCGGAGGAAAACATTTTAATTACCGGAATTGGCCACTGCATTGAGCTGACCCAAAACAGCATGAAGGTTACCGAAACCGTTCCGGCCGGCCGCGTGTTGGTAGACGGTTTAGGCGTTGGCGATGTTGGCAGCGTGGTGCTGCGCGACCGTATTCATTTATCGGAGGACGGCATTATTATTGTAGTGATGTCTATTGACCGTGTAAGTAAAGAGGTTGTTGCCGGGCCAAGCGTTATTTCCCGCGGGTTTGTTTATGTGCGGGAGTCGGAAAAGCTGATGGACGCCGCAACCGAGCGGGCCTGCCAGGCTATTGAAAACTGCTTTGTTTCCGGCGTGAGAGACTGGAACACCATTAAAGGCAGCGTGCGAGACAGCGTTTCGAAATATCTTTACGAAAAAACGCGCCGCAGCCCAATGGTGCTGCCAATTATTATGGAAGTTTAACCATTGCGCCGTTATTTTACCTTTTTAGGCAGACTTTGCTGCGTGCGTTAAGGTTAACCTTAGCACATGCACACAAACGCTGATTTAAAGGAAAATTTAAGTGCGGGCATTGTTAATTTAAGAATTATTTTAAGCAAAATTAAGGTTAAAAATAAAGCTAAAAAGGCGGTGGTTTTTTGTTTAAACGGGTAAGCGGATTTTTTACCGTTTATTTTGTGCTGCTTTTGTTTTTAGGGCTGCAAACCGGCGCCTTTTGGTTTTACAGTAAGCCTTGCTTTTTTGCCTCGCTAACAATGTTTTTAGGGCTGCTGGCGTTGGTTATTTGGCAGGTTGTTAGCTTTGGCGTTCGCATGAACCGGCTAATTACCGGCATTAACGCCGACCTGCACTCCGGTGTTTCCGACGCACTTTCGGCTTTTAATATTCCCATTTTAATTACCGGCGAAAAAGACGAAATTATTTGGTACAACAACCTGTTTTTGCAAGAGGTTTACTCAAACGGCGATTTATTGGTTGGCAAGCCCTTAGAGCGGCTGCTGGGGCAGGATAACATGACCGCTCTGCTGCAAAACAAAAAGGTTACCCTGCGAATGGATCGCCGTTATTTTGATTTGTATGTAACCAATTACCGACACCTGGGGCACAAGCAGCGCATTGTTTGTTTTATTGAAACCACCGCGGCCATTCAGCTCTCGCGCGAGTATCGTATGAGCCGCCCGGCCGTTGCCTTTGTGGTGTTAGATAATTTAGAGGAATTAACCCGTAATTTGCGCGACAGCGAGCGCAACGCCGTTAGCTCTAAGGTGCAAACCGCTTTGGAGGATTGGTTTAACTCGGTAAACGGCATTAGCCGCCGCATTTCGGGTGAGCGGTATGTGTTTGTTTTTGAGCAGCGGGATCTTTTAAAATTTATTCAAGATAAATTTAACATTTTAAG
>URRK01000127.1 GCA_900550315.1 uncultured Oscillospiraceae bacterium
AAATCTACCACATAAAAAGCGTTGGTTGGGGTCTGCTTTTCGCCGGAGTAAACAAGCCCTTTGGGAAAACACAAAACATCCCCGGCAACGGCAGTTTGGCTGCCGGTTTTAAAGTGGTAGCAAATGCTGCCGGCAGTTAGCAGCACCAGCCCGTCGCAGGGGCGGGCAAAGGCGGTTGGCCGCTGCCAGTTTTTTGTTGTAATGTGGTGCGCGGCCAGCACCTGCCGCACGGTAATGTTGTAAGCTTCCATTTTAGCCTCCGCTGCTGTTTTATTCAATTATACAAGCAATAAATTGCGGTGTCAATACGGTTTTAAATTATTTTTTTGAACGAAATGTGCAATTTTTTGGCGGGTATGTGCATTGCGTTTTGCTCCAAAAAAGCCATAATTAAGGGTAGTAAGGTTTAAAAATGTAACCTAATGCACGCAGCCAAACAATAGTTTTAAAAAAGGCTTTAAGTAAAAGGGGGCAGTAAAATGCAAGGAACTGTTTTTGATTTAAAGCGCTTTGCGGTGCATGACGGCAACGGAATTCGCACCACGCTGTTTTTTAAGGGGTGCCCGCTTGCCTGCAAGTGGTGCCACAATCCGGAGGGAATGAGCCCCAACCCGCAGCTGGCGCTGTTTTTAAATAAATGCAGCGGCTGCGGGGCCTGCGCCGCCCTTTGCAATTGCCACGCAATAACCTTAGGCAAGCACCGCTTTAACCGGGCGGGCTGCACCGCCTGCGGCCGCTGTGCCGAGCAGTGCCCTACGGGGGCTTTAAAAAAATACGGCAGCAAAAAAACGGTTGAACAGCTGCTGCCGCCGCTAACCGAGGACAAGGATTTTTTTAAAGCCACCGGCGGCGGGGTTACGCTTTCGGGCGGGGAGCCGCTTTTGCAGGCAGATTTTTGCGCCGAGCTGTTGGCGGCACTGCGGGCAAAAAATATTCATACCGCGGTAGATACCTGCGGTTTTGTTCAAACTGCGGCGCTGCAAAAGGTTTTGCCGTTTACCAACCAATTTTTGTTTGATGTTAAAGCTATTGACCCGGCCGTACACCTCCGCTGCACCGGGCAGAGGAATGAACTGATTTTAAAAAATCTGCTGTACTTAAACCGCCAGGGCTGCAATATTGAGGTGCGGGTACCGTTGGTTTTGGGGCTAAACAGCGGCGAAATGCCCAAAATTGCGGCGTTTTTAAAACCGCTGAAAAGCGTTAAAAAGGTTAAGCTGCTGCCTTACCACGGGTTTATGCAGTCTAAGTACCTTTCCGTTGGCCAAACGCTGCCCCTAACGGGTAACCCAACTCCAAGCAAAGGGCAATTGCAAGCGGCGGCCGAGCTTTTTAAAGCGCAGGGCCTTATAACCGAGGTTGGCACCCTGCAACAAAATGGCTCTGCAACAAAGCAGGGGGCGGGGGAGCCTTAAAAAGCAATACCGACAAAGGCTGCCAAACAAAGCGTTAAAGTAAAAATGAATAAGAATGAAATAAAAATAAACAAAATAACTACCTAAAAAAGGCAATTTTGCCCGGTGGGGGGGCGCAAAGGTAAAGTTAAAACGGCCGTTTTACCGCAAAATTTATTGCGGCGGCGCCCCAAAACGGGCAAAGAATTGCCCCAAAAAGTTGCCTAAAAAACGCACCAATAATAAAACAAACTAAAAACAAAGCGCAGAAAAACTGCCAAAAGAATAGGGGAATATTGTATGAATGGTTTTTGGAACCGGCTAGAGCAGGTTCGCCCCGAGCTGGAAAACGAATTTAAAACCGATTGCACCGTGCAAAACAGCGGGTTGTTGCCCGCCCAGCTAAAAGCGCGCTGCGCCGAAATTGCCGCGCAGTCCGGCCTTTCTCACACCCTAATAAAAGCGCAGCTGGAGGCATTTTTGTTAAAAAACGCCCCTATTGCTGTGTGCAGGGCCGGCTGGTTTGCCGACAGTTTACAGCACGAGAATATTATACTAAATTTGCGGGAACGGTGGCTGCAGCAGATTGGGAACGGCCCCTTGACCAAAACCCTGCAAGCACACCGTGCCGCGCAAACCACCCGCGCCTACACCGGGGAGGTTGATTTTGGCCACACCTGCCCGGACTGGCAGGCCATTTTAACGCTGGGGGTGCCCGGGCTGCTGCGGCGGGCCGAGCAGCAGCAAGCGGCGCTGCAAAAAAACGGCCCGTTAACCGCAGCGCAGCAGGAGTTTTACACTGCCCAAAAAACCGTTTACACGGCGCTTGGCTGCTATTTTGGCCGGGTGGCAAACGCCATGGAGCAGGCCGCCGGCGGAGAAAAACGGCTGCTTTTTAGCGCTAAAAATATGCGTGCTTTGCAAACGGCCGCGCCCCAAAACATTTTGCAGGCCATGCAGCTTATTTCGGCATTTTACTTTTTGCAGTCGTTTTTAGAGGGCACCATTTGCCGCTCTATTGGCCGGTTAGATGTTTTACTGTACCCCTATTACCAAAACGATTTAAGCGAAGGGCGGTTTACCAAAGCCCAAATAGCTGAGCTGCTGGGTTTTTGGTTTTTAAGGTTTAAGGCCTACGGGGTAATTGCTAATTTGCCCTTTACCCTTTGCGGCTTAAACGGCCGGGGCAAAGATGTTACCAACAGCTTAAGCGAGCTGATAATTGAGGTTTACGGAGATTTAAGGGTAGAAAGCCCAAAACTGCACATTCGCTGCAATGCGCAAACGCCTAAAGAGCTGCTTTTAAAGGTGTTGGAGCTTATTCGCTCCGGCTGCAGCAGCTTTTTGCTGTGTTGGGACGATACGGTAAAATCGGCCCTTGTAAAGCTGGGTCAGGCGCCGCGGTTGGCCGAGAATTACATTATGGTTGGCTGTTACGAGCCGGCAGCCATTGGGGCCGAGGTGCCCTGTACCTGCGCCGGGCGGGTTAATTTATTAAAGGCGGCCGAGCTGGCCCTAACCGGTGGTTACGACCTTTTAACCGGCGAGCAAACAGGCTGCCACACCGGCAACGCTGCCGATTTTAAAACCTTTAAGGAATATTTTAACGCCGTTTTGGCACAAACAGTTTTTTTGGCTAAAAAAACCATGCAGCTAATTACGGCTTACGAGCAGTATTACCCCGAACTGCACCCGTCGCCGTTGTTTTCCGGCACGCTGCAAAGCTGCGTGCAACGGGGCTGCGACGCTTACAGCGGCGGCGCGGTTTACAACAATACTTCGGTTTGCGGGTTGGGATTGGCCAGCGCGGCCGACGCGGTAATTGCCGTTAAAAAGCTGGTGTTTGAGGAAAAACGGCTTACGCTGCCGCAGCTTTTGGTCCTTTTAAAAAACAACTGGCAGGGGCAAGAGCAGCTGCGCCTTTACGCCCGCGGACGCCTGCCAAAGTACGGCAATAACAACCCCGAGGTTGATACCCTTGCGGCCGAGCTGACCGCCTGTCTGGCCGGCGCGCTGAACGGGCAGCCAAACGGGCGGGGCGGCGTTTTTCGGTGCGGAATGTTTTCGATTGATTGGGGGGCCGATTTTGGCCGACCTTGCGCGGCCTCGGCAAACGGGCGGCTGAGCGGCGAGCCGCTTTCTAAAAATATTGCGGCAACCCTTTCGGCCGATAAAGCCGGCGTAACCGGCCTTGTTCTTTCGGCCACAAGGTTAAACCACACCGACCTGCCCAACGGCACGGTGTTGGACCTGGTTTTGCACCCCTCGGCCGTAAGCGGGGCAGAAGGTTTGCAGGCCTTATTGGGGCTGGTTCAAACCTACTTTAACCGCGGCGGCATGGCGGTGCATTTAAATGTATTAGACCCGGCCGTGTTGCGCCGGGCGCAGGCCGAGCCGCAAAATTACGCAAATTTGCAAATTCGGCTTTGCGGGTGGAATGTTTATTTTAACGAGCTTTCTAAGCAGGAGCAGGACGCCTTTATTTTACAGGCGGAAAATAACGAATAACGGAGGAACAGCGGTGAGAAAAGTTTTAAACATGAACCGCTACTGGCGGTTTTGTCTGGCTAACCCTAAGCTGGAGGCCCTTTACAAGCAGCCCGAACGGATTGATTTTTATCGGTTAAAGTGCGGATACAGTGACGGCTACACCTCCCTTTCGTACAACGACGCTGACTGGCAAACGGTGGAGCTGCCGCACGACCGTTTAACCGAGGAGGGGTTTTGCAAGGCCGAATCAAACTGGCACGGCGGGCGCAAACGCCGCTCCATGTGGTACCGAAAAACCTTTGCCATGCCGGCTGCGCTAAAGGGTAAGCACTTTTTGCTTAGCTTAGAGGGCATTGCCGTTACGGCCAAAATTTACTTTAACGGCGCGTTGGTTGGTCGCAGCTACACCCCGTACACCGAGGTGCAGTTAGATTTAACCGAGCGTATGCATTTTGAAAAGCAGGCAAATGTTTTGGCCATTTACGCCGACCCTACCGAAATAAACGGCTGGTGGTGCGAGGGGGCCGGTTTGGTTCGCCCGGCGTACTTAATTGTAAAAGAGCCGGTACATATTACGCACAACGGCCTTTGGGCCGCCCCGGCCCCTATTGAGGGGGAAAATTGGCGCCTGCCGGCCGAAACCGAGGCAGAAAACGGCACCGATACCCCGCAGGTTGTAACGGTAAAAACAACGCTGCTTAACGCCCAAAATCAAGCAGTTGTAACAGCGGTTTCCAGCCCGGTTTTGCTGCAGCCGGGGCAGCGGGCAGCGCTGCAAACCACAGCCACAGTACAAAATCCCCGGCTGTGGGATGTTGAAAGCCCGCATTTGTATACTTTAAAGGCCGAGCTGATGAACAAGGCTGGCACGTTGTTAGACGCCGAAACCGCCCCGGTAGGCTTTAGAACCGTTACCTTTACCGCCGACCATGGCTGCTTTTTAAACGGCCGGCCATTAAAAATTAAGGGCATTGCTGTTCACTCCGACCACGCCTGCGTGGGTGCGGGGATAACAAAATCGGTTATAGAATATCGCGTAAAGCAGCTGAAAAAGGCCGGGGCTAACGCTTACCGCTGCGCCCACCACCCCCACCCAAGGGAGGTTTACGACGCCTGCGACAAATTTGGCCTTTTGGTGTTGGATGAAAACCGCTTTTTTGGCACGGGGGAGGACATTTTAAACGGTGTGCGCCAAATGGTACGGCGGGATCGCCCGCACCCGTGCGTATTTATGTACGCCTTGTTTAATGAGGAGCCCCTGCAGGGCAGCTTTGAGGGGCAGCAGATTTTTAAACGGCTGCGGCGGG
>URRK01000128.1 GCA_900550315.1 uncultured Oscillospiraceae bacterium
GGGTAATTTCTACCCACTCGCCCTTGGCAATTTTGGTTAAATTAAGGGTTTGTACCACTTTATTATTGGCGTTCCAGGCACTTTGGTTTTGGGCAAAATACTGTGTGTAAAGTACTGGGGTTTTGCCGCTTAAATACGATTCTACAAATACATAGTAGGTAAATTTGTAGGCGTGCCCTTTTTGAATGTACATGGCGGTATTCGCATCCCCAAACAGGCGCGCAAAGGCGTTGCCCGGTTTAGGGGCGTCGCTTTTAAAATGCAGCGAATAGTTGCCGGTACGCGGTTCTAAATTGGTAATTTCGCAACCGCTTACCGCGTAGGGCGTTTCAAAATCCTGCACCAAACCAGCGGTTAAATCTAAAACCCACTTGGCGTACAAGGTAATATTAGCGCTGGGGAATACGGTGTTGGTAAAGGGGGTGCTGCAAGCGGCTTCGGTATACCAGCCGCCAAAAAGGTAGCCCGCGCGGGTTGGCTGGGGCAAATTACCAATTTCGGTATTCGGCCTGCCAACAAGGGGGGTAGCGCTGCTGCCGCCGTTACTGTTAAAGGTAATGGTAACATCATTTACCTCGCTTAATACTACATCGTCTACAAACACGCTGGCGTATTCGCTGTATTCGTCGCCCTTGGTGTTCATCATCCAAAAGCCCAAATAGCCGTTTGCAGCCGGGGTAAAGCTTTGGGTAACGGTAACCCACTTGCCCTTTTCAACCGTGGTTAAGTTTTTTTGCGCCAGGGTTTTATTGCCGGCGTTCCAAGCACTTTGGTTTTGTGGAAAGCATTGTGTGTTCAGCACCGGAACCTTGCCGTCTAAGTAAAATTCTACATATACCTGATAGGTTACCTGATAGCTTTTACCCGCCTGCAAATTCTGGGTTGCGCCGCTATTGCCAAAAACAGCTACAAAGCTGTTGCCGGGCTTAGAGCAATCCTTTTTAAAATGCAGTGAATAGCTGCCCGAAACAGCCTGCGCGGTAGAAAGCTCTGCACCGCTGCCAACCGAAAGGGTGCTTTCAAAATCCTGCGTGTAAATGCCAGTATTCTCCCACTTTGCGTAAAGGGTAATATCCTGCTCCGGGTAATTTTGCTGCTCGAATAGCTGCGTTAGGGCAGAATCTAAAAACCAACCGCCAAAGGTAAAGCCCTCCTTAACCGGGGTGGGCAGGGTACCAATGGTGGTGCCGGCATTGCCGCAAAGGTCGGCAAGTTCGTTACCGCCGTTTGTATTAAAACGAATGGTGGTTTGCGCCTGCTGCTCTAACTGGACATCATCAATATACACATCTGCGTAGCTGTTGCCGGCAGAGGCAGTGTTGTAGCAATAAAGGCCCAAATAGGCGTTACGGTCTGCCTTAAAGCTGCGGGTAACCGTAAACCAGGTGCCGGTTGTAGAGGTTGGCAAAATGCTAAAGGAAGCATTTTCGTCAATTGCGCCTTTATCTTTATTAATGGTTACATTAGAGTTATTGTTCCAGCCGCTGTTGTTGGTGGTTAAATACTGCAGCACCACCGCCGAGTTGCCGGAGCTTTGCAAGGCTTTTATGTACATTTGGAATTTTACCGTGTAGGTTTTGCCTTGCTGAATGTACAGCCCGGTAGCGTCACCGCCAAAGCCGGGGCCGTAAAATAGCTTAGACCACTGGTTTTGCACATTGTTTTTAAAGTGCAGCGAGCCGTTGCTGTTGTAGCCAAAATCCGAAACAATTTCGCACCCCGAAACGGGGAAACTGCTTTCAAAATTTTGGGTCAACTTTAACGGTGCTTCGGCCTGCGCCGAAAACAGCAAAGGGTTTACAAAAACCAATGCCGCCAGCAACAAGCTTAATGAAATAGATATGCCCTTTTTCAGCATACATCTGCCTCCCAATTTAAAATTTATTCACTGTAACAATTATACCGTATATTTTTGCCATAATAAATGGTTAAAACATCATATTTTTTGTACAAAACAATAATTGAAACATATAAAAACAGCCGTTTATAAAAAACGGCTGAAAGAACTGTGAAAATTGTCATTAAAAGGCTTTTAATGCCGCCTGAATGTAGGGGTCGGCATCCCCTAAAAGGTGGTAATTATTTTGCTGCTCATCGGTATAGGTAACAGTTACATCCGGGTCAATGCCCTTTTGGTCAAAACAAACGCCGCCGGGCGGGTAAAATTTTGCAACTGTCATGCGCACGCAAGAGCCGTCGTTAAAAAAGTAGGTGCGCTGCATAACCCCTTTACCATAGGTGGTATTGCCAACAATTTTGGCGTTCCCTGCATCGCGCAGGGCGGCAGTAAACAGCTCGGCTGCGCTGGCTGTTTCGCCGTTTGCAATTACCACCATAGGTAAATTTGTTTTTTCTTTATTAGAGCGGTACAAAACCTTTTTGGGTTGATTTTTATATTCTACCGAAATAATATTGCACTCGCCCAGTAACAAATCTAACATTTTTGCCGCCGAATCTACCGTGCCGCCGCCGTTATCGCGTACATCAAACACCAATCCGGTTGCCTTTTGTGTGTTGGCAAAAGCCAGTGCTTTTTCAAACTGGGTTACCGTTGCGTCATTAAATCCGGTAATTTGAATATACGCTTTTTGCCCTATTAGGCGGTAAAAAACGGTTTGCTCGGTAAACTCCCCGCACACGGGTTTTAGTTCTACCGTTTGGCTGCCGCGCAGCACCGTTAAGGTAACGGCAGTATTCTTTTGTTTTTTAATGGCCGCAACCGCTTTTTTGTAACCCAACTCTTTAACGGTTTGGCCGTCTACCGCCGTAATGCGGTCCCCTACCTTTAAGCCGGCCTGCTCGGCCGGGCCGCCCTCGTAAACGCGGTAAACAAAAAGGCAGTGGTTTGCCTTTTCGTACAGCACAGTAATGCCAACGCCGTAGCTTTCGCCTTTAAAAGAATCGGCAACCGCCTCGGCCGACTTTGCCCCCTCGTAAAAGCCGTATTTATCGTCCATGGTGTCTACATAAGCGTTTAGCAGGGCTTCGTCTAACTTCTCGGTGCTAACGCTGCCGGTGTAATTTTGCTGCACCAGCCGGTTTAACGCGTAAAGCTTTGTTAGCGTTTGGCCAAAGGCGCTGTTGCTAAGGTAAAACCACAGCACCGCCAAAGTAAAAATAATTGCCGTTACCGCCGCAATCACGGCGCACAAAACGGCCTTGCGCCGTGTAACGGTTTTAGGGATTTTAATAACTTTAGTGCCACTGCTTTCTATTTTAAAAAACGGTTTAGAATATTTTTTCAAGCAATTACCTCCCCGGCCAAAGCCATTGGCCGGGGGTGAGCAGGAATAATCCCCTGCTTACCTAAGGCCAACAAAAACAAATTTTACCAAGCGAAAGCAAAACCGCTGCGCTTGGGGCAAGGCCCTTAAAACAAGTTGAAGTTAGGCCCAGCTGCAGCACAGCGGTTAGGTTTAAATTTTTAACATTAAAACAAAGTATTAAATTATTTGGCGCGGTTAAAGTAGGCCATTGGGTTTACCCGGCTGCCGTTTACGCGAATTTCAAAATGCAGGTGCGGGCCGGTAGAATCGCCGGTAGAACCAACATTACCAATGTGCTGACCGGCCTTTACGGTTTGCCCGGTTCTAACGCAGGGGGTGCTGATCATGTGGCCGTAAACAGTTGCAAAGTTATTACCGCCGTGCTTACCGTGGTTAATCATAACCCAGTTGCCGTAACCGCCGCGGTTAAAACCTGCAGCAATTACAACGCCGTCGGCCGCCGCTACAATGGGCTTGCCGTTAATGCCGGCACTGGAAATATCTACGCCGCCGTGCAAACGGCCCCAACGCGTACCAAAGTTAGAGGTTAAGTTGTAGTACCCCGGGCAAGGCCAGGTAAACTGCCCGCTGGTAAACACCGGGGTGGCGGCGCCGCTGCTGCCGCTATAGGCCTTTTTTAAGGCGGCCTGAATTTCGTTTTCAAGGTTGTTGATGGCGTTTTCGTAAGATTTATTCTCTTTTTCTAAACTGGCCTTGTTGGTGTTAATAGAGTTAATAACGCTATTAATTTCGGATTGCTGCGCCTTTAAAGCGGCCTGCTTGGTGGCAAGCTTAGCTTTTACATCATTTTGAGCCGAAAGCTTTTGATTTATTTCGGCCTTGTTGGCGTTAATAACGGCCAAAGCCTCGGTAATTTCGTTCAGCAGCTTTTTATCGTGCGAGGAGATTTTGCTGGAAACCTCACTTAGTGCTAAATACTCCGAAAAGCTGGAGGAATCCATTAAAACCAACAGGTCGTTATTGGTACTGCCGCTCATAGAAATTGAGCGCATACGCTTTTTGTAGGTGTACTTGGTTTCTTCAATTTCCTTTTGCTTTTGGTCAATTTTTTTCTGGCACTCGCTAATTTCAGCCTTGTAGCCGTTAATGGTGCTAACGCAGGCGTTAATTTCGCTTTGCGTTGCGGTAATTTGCTCTTGCAGGGCTGCTTTAATTTCGTCCTGCGCGGCCTTTTGCTTTTTTAGCTGAGCAATTTTGCTTTCTAACTGTTTCGATTTACTTTCTAAATTGGCAATTTCATTACGCATTTGTGTGGTAGATTTTGCAGCCGTACTAAAGCTTTGCGCTAAAGAGAACAGCAAAACAACACTTAATAAAACTGCTACTGTTTTTTTCAAAGAAAACAATTTTTTAAACATAAAAGCTCCTTTCAAAACTCTGTGGCGCTAAAGCGGGCAAAGCTTACTTTAGTCTGCCGAAACAACAAGGCCTTTAAATTGGCCAAAAGCTTAAGGTTTTTGGCATTTAGGCCCCATTGCCTATTGCCGGTTAAGGCGTTTGCCCAAACCGTATTCCACCCCCAAAAAAGCCGCTTAAAGCCTTTTGGGGCAACTTTTTTAACGCTTGCTTAAAGGGCTTTAAACTCGCTGCCCTCTTTACGCAAGTATTTGCTAATCATAATGGCGCTGCCAAAAGCACCGGCCAGCACGCCAATTCCGGCAAAAATGCCTAACAGCTGCCAGGCCATTTGCCCAAACGGAATTGAAATGGTAAAGGCGCTGCTCATTGTTTCGGCCGCAATGCGGTAGCAAAGGTAAACCAGCCCTTCGGATATTCCTGCCGAAATAAGACCCAACACCATGCCCTCAATAATAAAGGGCAGCCGAATAAAGGAATCGGTGGCACCTACGGCTTTCATAATGCTAATTTCTA
>URRK01000129.1 GCA_900550315.1 uncultured Oscillospiraceae bacterium
GCGCTGGCCCTTGGTAACCCCAAGCTTTAAAAGGTGCCTGTAAAGGGTTTGCACCTGCCCGTTGGTAATTACAATGTAATTGCCGTAGCCGCTGGCGTTTTCCTCGGCGGTTTCAACAATGCCGCCAGTAGCGGCGGTAATGGGGGTGCCAGCCGGCGCCCCAATATCGTACCCGCCGTGCAGCGAATACTTTCCGGTAAATGGGTCGGCACGGTAGCCAAAGGCCGAGGTTACCGTGCCCTGCACCGGCAGGCAAAATTCGGTTAAAGCGCCGGTTTCCTCCACCGGGCCGCCAACACCGCCCGCGCTGCTTTCACTGCTGTTTTGGGGCTTTTGCGCCGGCTGCAGCACCTGGCTTATATTTGCGTTGCCGGCAATGCAGTTGCGGTAAAAGCCGGAAAGCTCGGCGTAAACATCGGCCGCTAAAAATTTTAAAATTAGGCAAACGGCAAGAATAACGGCGCAAACCGCAGTTTGCAGTACAAAAACGGCAAAGCGGTAATCCGGCGTTTTGCTTTGTGCTTCGGGCTTTAAGTTTTGCGGCTGCTCGGCGTTCGGCTCCGGCTCCCCGTAATATTGCTGCAGCATGGTTAAAGAATAATGCAAATTAGGCCGCTGCAGCCCTCGTTAATTACGCGCTCCACCGTTTCCTGCAGGCGCAGGCGGGCGTCCTGCGGCATACGGGCCAGCTTGGTGTGCAGCCCCTCGTTTACCAGCTCGTGCAGGCTTTTGCCAAAAATGTCCGAGTTCCAAATTTGCAGGGGGTTTTCCTCAAATTCGCGCAGCAGGTACATTACTAAATCCTCGCTTTGGCGCTCGGTGCCAACAATGGGGCTAACCTCGGTGGTAATGTTGGCTTTCATAATATGCAGCGAGGGGGCCGAGGCCTTTAGCCGCACGCCGTAGCGGCCGCCGTCGCGCATAATTTCGGGTTCCTCCAACTTTAGCTCCTCAATAGAGGGCATAACAATGCCGTAGCCGGTGGCCTCTACTTCGTCTAACGCGCCCTTAATGCGCATATATTTTTTCTTGGTTTCGCTTAGCTGCTTTAGGGTTGAAAGCAGCTCGTGGTCGTTTTGTACCTCGGCTCCCGAAACCTCCGAGACAATTTCGTAAAAAACGGTTTTCTTTAAATGGGCGTTTAAGGTAGCGCAGCCGGTGCCTAATTCAATTTTGTTTAAGCTGCAGCTTTCTACATCCTCGCAGGCCTGCAGGGCTTTTTCTAAGCCCTTTAATTCGCGAATGTGGGTCATAGGCTCGGCGGTGCTGCGTACCAAACGGTAAAGGTTATTTTTTAAAGGGTGCTCTTTGGGTAGGGCACTTACCCACGCCGGCAGCGTAACGGTAACCTGCCGAATGGGGAACTCAAATAAAATGCTGGCCAAAATGGCGGTAATATCCCCCTCGTTTAGCTCTAAGCAGTTTACCGGCATAACGGTAACGCCGTACTTTTCCGAAAGGGATCGGGCCAACTCAACCGTTGCGGCCGCCCCGGGGTCTACGCTGTTCAGCAGCACCACAAAGGGCTTGTTTAGCTGCTGCAGCTCCTCAATTACCCGCTGCTCGGCGTCGGCGTATTCGGCTCTTGGAATATCGCTAATGCTGCCGTCGGTTGTAACTACCAGCCCAACGGTAGAATGTTCGGTAATAACCTTTTTGGTGCCAATTTCGGCCGCCATGTTAAAGGGAATCTCCTCCTCGTACCACGGTGTTTTTACCATGCGGGGCTGGTCATCCTCAATATAGCCTAACGCGCTGGGCACAATGTAACCAACGCAGTCAATTAACCGCACGCTAAACTGCGCGCCCTGCTCTAACTGCAGTTCAACCGCCTTTTCGGGTATAAACTTGGGCTCGGTCGTCATAATGGTTCGCCCGGCCGATGCCTGCGGCATTTCGTCGTTGGCGCGTTCGCGCATGGCGTTTTTGCTAATGTTCGGCAGCACAAGGGTTTCCATAAAGCGCTTAATAAAGGTAGATTTACCCGTGCGCACCGGCCCTACCACCCCTAAAAAAATAGAGCCGTCGGTTCGGGTCGCAATATCTTTGTAAATGCTGGCGTTGGTCATTTTTTATTCCTCCAAATCTGCTCGCGTTCTTTGTACAAGAATATGCAAAGCAAAAATTAAATATGCTGCCGGAATAAAAAAAGCCCGCCCGTGGTTAAGATACACCCCAAAGGCGTTTAAACTTTGGGGAACCTTTAACCAAAGGCAGGTGCCGCTTGTTTGTAATTTTAAATAGGCGTTTTAATTTTGGTTGGCAAAAGCCGGTAAGAAAACGCCCGCCGTACAAAGGAAAAGGCTTTAGCCAAGGCCTTTAGGGCGTTAAAGGGTGGCGCGGTAATTGGGAAAATAGGTTTGGTTGCAAAGGGCAGCCTGCTTATTGTAGTGGGTAATAATCTCCCGCACATAAACGGCGTAAACGCTTAAAAAGTACGGAACGGAATACAGCTTTGGAAAAAACAGCAAATTTAACAAAAACCAACCAAACAGGGTTAAAATAAACCCTAAGGTGTAACCAATTTGCCCTTTTAACACTACGGTAGAAAGGTGCAGCGCCTCGGCCGTTGAAAGCTTATTGTTGTTAATTAACAGCACCGGCGCAACGCCGTAGCGCAGCATAAATACCAAAAGGGCTACGCTGCCTAAGGCAATAAATAAATTTTTAAATACCCAAATAGAGTCCAACCAGTAAGGCATTTGCAGGCCAACCCTTTCGTACAGCGCGGGCTGAGAAAAAACGGTTAGCAGCAAAGCGGGCAGGTAGCAAAGCAGGGCGCCAAGCACCAGGCGAATGAGCAGTTTAAGCCCCAAAGAAACAGCTTTAAGGTATTCATCGGTGCGGCAAAAGAAGTGCAGCGCCTCGGCCGGGGGAACACTGCTGCCGCCGGTTGAAAACCAAAACCAGCGCACCGCCCCCAGCAAAATTGGCAGGTACAAAAATAAAACGGCCGCCGCGCCAAAAACCGCAGCAATAACGGCTGCAACCGTTTGGCCAACCGTCGCGTTGCACAAGGTGGCAATAAACCCGGTAAAAACCAGCAAAAGGGCCTGCACAGCAAGCGCCAAAAAGCCCACGGCAAAGGCGGCGGAAAAGTTGTTTTTTAAAAATTCTTTTGCCTTTTGTTTTATTGCAGAAGAAGACGGCATAAAGTACGGCCCCCGTATTTTAGATTATTTTTATTATATCACTTGCAATTTAGAAATTTATGAAGTAAAATTAAACAAATAAGAAATAAAGGGTGTTTTTTTTGAAAAAAATTGTTGCTTTTGTTATTGCGTTAGCTATTGGCCTTTTGGGTTTAACGGGCTGCGGAGAAAAGGGCTACCCGGTAAGCGTTGCGGGGGTTACCCTAAAGCGCGCGCCGGAGCAGGTAATTGCGCTGAGCGAAAGCGCCGCCTCGGCCATTGCCGCATTGGGCTATAAAAGCACCTTGGTTGCGGTGCCCGAGGCCTGCCGCGAAAGCTTAGGCACCGAGCTAAAAGCGGCGGGGGAGACTGTTGCCCCGAATATGACCGTTTTAAAAGATCTGCCGGCCGATTTAATTATTGCGGGCGAGGGCCTAAACTACGAGGCGGAGCAGGAGTTTAAAAGCAGCAAGCGGGAATATTTAAAGCTTGCCGCCCCGCAAAGCTACAGCGAGCTGTTAGGCTACTACGAGAATATTGCAAAAATTTTTGCGGGGGAGGAGAGCGGCCCGCAGGCAGCCCAAACCTACTTTACCCAGTTAGAGCAAAGCTTGGCAGAGCTTAAAACCAAAAACAGCACCATAAACGCTACCGTGCTGTTTTATTTGGAGGAGGGCTTTGCTGCAACCGGCGAGTCGCTGCCCGGAACGATTTTAGAAAAAGCCGGCTTTAAAAACGCGGCGGCCGGGCTTACCGGCTACACCTTTACCAACGAGCAGCTTTTGCAGGCTAAACCGCAGTACATTTTTTGCCCCAAGGGTATGGGCGAAAAGCTGCTGAAAAACGAGGCTTTAAAGGCCGTACCCGCCATTGCCGAGGGCAAGGTTTACGAGGTTCGTACCAGCGAGGTGGTTTACGCTGGCGCAGCCCTGCTGGCGGTGCTGGGGGATATGGCAAATTACATTGGCGCGTAGCTTTTTGGGGCTTAAATTATTGTCTTTTGGCTTTAACCTTGCCTTCGTTTTCTTTTGGTTTTATTTTGCCTTTGCTTTAAAATAAGCCCCTGCTTCGCCTTAAAAAAGCAGGGCCTTTTCGCCAAGCTTGCCGTGCAAAAAAATTGTTCTTTTTAAATTTTGCAGCCTAAAAGGCGAAAATTACCAGCAACCTTTTGCCCCTTTAGGCGGGTTGGGTTGCCGGTCTACAGTAAAATTTGGGGTGGCCCAATAGCATAGCTGAAAAGCATAGCTTAAAAGCTTGGCCCAAAAGCATAGACGAAAGCTGTGCCAAAGCAGGGCCGCCTGTGGCTTTAAAAGCGTAATAAACAGGCAATTTTACAAAAAATATTAATAAGGAGGAACAGCCTTGTTTTTGCTGAATGTTGCCCAAACCAGGGCAGCCGAGCAGGCCGCCGCAGCGGCCGGAATTAGCCCGCAGCGGTTAATGGAAAATGCCGGCGCGGCCGCCGCCAAGGCGGTAGCCGGGTTTTACACCTTGCCGGGCCTTAGGGCGGTTGTTGTAGCCGGTAACGGGAATAACGGCGGCGACGGCTTTGTAGTTGCCCGAAAATTAAAAGAATACGGCGCGCAGGTGGCGGTGCTGCTGGTTATGGGAATGCCGGCTACCGAAAACAGCAACCTTATGCTTACCAGGTTAAGGCAGGCCAACATTTCGGTGCTTAATTTTTACGACGACCCCACCTACGCCGGGCAGCTGATTTCGCAGGCCGATTTATTAATTGACGCCATTTTTGGCATTGGCTTTCACGGGGCGGCCGACCGCGATTTAGCGGCCATTATTGCGCTTATGAACCGCTCGAAAGCCGAAATTGTTGCGTTAGATTTACCCAGCGGCGTTGTTTGCGACACCGGAGAGGTGCACGGCGCGGCGGTTCGGGCTGCCCGCACCGTTACCTTTATTGGCGCCAAGCCGTGCCACTTTGTTTTTCCGGCTGCCGATTACTGCGGGGCGCTTAGCTGTGTTTCAATTGGGGTAGATGAGGCGCTGATTCCTCAAAGCA
>URRK01000130.1 GCA_900550315.1 uncultured Oscillospiraceae bacterium
CTTATCGGATGAGGAAATGTACTTAGGGCTAAGCCGCGAAACCGCTTTAAAATGCTTTAATTTTGGCCCGCCTCCCCAGCCGTTCATTTCCCCTAAAAACCTTGTAAACACCAGCACAGTAACAGTGCAAAACCTTTTAGGGCCGCAGCAAACAAGCTGTTTTGTAATGAACCGTATTCAATTAAATAACGGCGAGCACACCCTTTTGGTGCCAAACAGCTACGCCGTTTACGTTGTAACAAGCGGCTTGGGCCAATTAATTGCCAAAAATTACACGCACAATTAAAAAAAGGTGATTACTTTTTTATACCGGCGGCCCTTATGGGTAAATTTAAGATTTTTGGCAGTTTAGAAATTATTGAATGTTATTAAGAGTTAAGGGGCGTACAAAGTGCAGGCAGTTGGAATTGATCTTGGAACCACCAGTATTTGCGGCGTTGCCATAAATGTTGAAACCGGCTTGGTAGAACAGTCGCAGAACTTACCAAACGGCCAATTTTTAAAAGGGGAACTGTTTGAAAAGCTGCAGGATCCCATTAAAATTGTAAACACCGCCCTTCAGGTTTTAACAAAGCTTTTAAGTGCGCAAACCGTTGCAATTGGCGTTACCGGGCAAATGCACGGCATTGTGTATTTAAACAAAAGCGATAAGGCTGTAAGCCCGCTTTACACCTGACAGGATGAACGCGGCAATTTGCCCTACCGCTCTACCACCTACGCCAAGCATTTAAACAGCTACTCGGGGTACGGTAAAGTAACCTTTTTATAACCAACAGAATGGCGTTCGGCCGGCTCAGGCGGTGGGCTACTGTACCATTCACGATTATTTTGTAATGCAGCTTTGTGGCTTAAAAGCGCCGGTAATTCACGCAACCAATGCGGCAAGCTTTGGCTGTTTCGATTTGGAAAATAACCGCTTTACTTACCCTTATAACCCCAAAATTGTAACCGATTATAGCGTTGCGGGGTTATATAGGGGAGTGCCCGTTGGCGTAGCAATAGGGGATAATCAGGCCAGCGTTTTTTCTACCCTTGCGAACGAAAACAGTGTTCTTTTAAATGTGGGCACCGGCAGCCAGGTATCGGTAATAACCAAAAACAAAATTGCCGGCCCGAATTTAGAGTGCCGCCCGTATTTTGAAAATAAATATCTTACCTGCGGCGCGGCTCTGTGCGGCGGTTGGGCCTTTGCGCTGTTAAAGAACTTTTACGCCGGGCTTTTAAAGGCAGCCGGCACAAACGCAACCGATATGTATAAAATCATGGACGAATTAGCTGCTTCTGCCGAGAGTACCGAACTTACCGTAGATACCCGTTTTGCCGGCACCCGGACCGACCCAACTGTTTGCGGCAGCATTGGCGGCATTACCGGCGGAAATTTTACGCCGCAAAATTTAACTCTTGCCTTTTTACAGGGCATGGCGCTGGAGCTTTACAATTTATACGCGCAAATGGGGGTCAAGCGGCAGGGCATTGTTGGTTCCGGTAACGGAATACGAAAAAACAAGGCCTTACAAAAGGCGTTTGAAAATAAATTTCGGGCCAAAATGCTTTTGCCAAACCATTTGGAGGAAGCTGCCTTTGGCGCCGCGCTGTTTGGGTTAATTTCTGCCGGGGTGTTTCAAAATGCTGCGCAAGCCCAAAAATTAATACGCTATAAAGCTTAAAAAACGCAGTCTGCTTTAAACAGACTGCGTTTTTTAGCTGAGTTTGCACGGAAACGGGTTTGACAACACTTTTAGCTTTGCTCAGCCTAATGTCTAAATATACGCGTACAAATGAATACAAAACAGTAAACCTTTAGTGGCTAATTTAAAACCGGCAAGCTTTTTAGAGAGTAGTTGAGAAAACATAAAAACGGCAACCCTCTAATGAGAATTGCCGATTTTTGGTGGAGCATAGCGGGATCGAACCGCTGACCTCTACACTGCCAGTGTAGCGCTCTCCCAGCTGAGCTAATGCCCCAAATTTTTTAGTTGTTTTTACTTGCCTTTCAACAATAAATATGTTAACATAAATAGGTTGAAATTGCAAGCATTTTTTTACTTGCCTTGCGACAATAAATATGTTATCATAATAAGGTTGAAAATGCAAGTATTTTTTTTCATTTTTTAATTATTTGTGCGAAAGGTTTAAAATTTATGGGGTTCAAACAATGGATTTTGCCACAATTGAATAAAGAGCTGGCCAACACCCTGGCCGAGGAATGTGGCATAGAGCCCTTTACCGCCTTAATTGCCGCCCAAAGGGGGTACGATGACCCCTTTGAGTTAGAGGTTTTTTTAGATGACGAGGTGCTGGAGACCGAACCGTTAGACCTGCCCGATATGCAAAAAGCGGCCGCGACCATTGGCGAGTTTGTTGCTAAGGGTAAAAAAATAACCGTTTTTGGGGATTACGACTGCGACGGCGTGACCGCAACGGTTTTGCTGTATCGGTATTTAAAATCGGTTGGTGCGCAGGTAGACTATTATATTCCAAACCGCCTGTTGGAGGGGTACGGGATAACCGAAAGCGCCATTGAGCAGCTGCACCAAAATAAAACCGAGCTGATTATAACGGTAGATAACGGCATTGCCGCCAACGGGCCGGTGGCGCGGGCAGCCGAGCTTGGCCTAACGGTTGTAATTACCGACCACCACCGCCAGCAGGGCTCGCTGCCGCAGGCAGCCGCCGTGGTAGACCCACACCGAGAGGATTGCCATTTGCCTTTTAAAGATTTTGCGGGCGTTGGAGTTGCTTTTTTGCTGGTTTGCGCCCTTTCGGGGAACGACCCGGCCTTTTTGGCCGAGGAGTACGGCGAGCTGGTTGCGCTGGGCACGGTGGCCGATGTAATGCCGCTGCTGCGAGATAACCGCAACCTTGTTAAATTGGGGCTTGCAAAGCTAAACCGGGAGCCCAGCCCCTGCTTTGCCGCTTTGGCGGCTGTGGCCGGGGTAAATCCCGGCGAGCTTACCGCCGGCAAAATTGCTTTTAGCCTGGCGCCGCGCGTAAACGCTGCCGGCCGTTTGGCAAACGCCGGGCTGGCCGCTAAGCTGTTGCTGACCGAAAATTTGCAGCAGGCCAGGCCTTTGGCCGAGCAGTTAGATGAACTAAACCGCGAACGCCACAGCTTAGAGCAGGAAATTACCAAAAAAGCGGCCGAAATTGCCGAGCAAAAGCGGCTGTACCAAAACCGGGTTATGGTTGTTAGCGGCCCCAATTGGCACGAGGGCGTGTTAGGCATTGCGGCGGCCCGGCTGGCCGAGCATTACGGCCGCCCCGTTATTTTGCTAAGCGAAAACAGCGAAACCGGCATTGCCAAGGGTTCGGCCCGCAGTGTTGGCAGCTTTTCAATTTTTAAAGCAATTGAAAGCGGCAAAGAAAATTTGCTAACCTTTGGCGGCCACGCGCAGGCTGCCGGCCTTTCATTACATATTACCAACATTCCGGCGTTTCGGCAAACGGTGAACGAATACGCCTTGGCCCAGCCGCTTTGCCTGCCGCAGCTTCGGGTAGATTGCAAGCTGAACCCGGCGGCCATTAGCACCGACCTGCTTTTGGCGTTAGAGCCGTTAGAGCCCTTTGGCGTTGGCAACCCTACGCCGTTGTTTGGCCTATTTGGTATGCGGCTGGATCGCATTACCGAAATTGGCGACGGTAAGCATTTGCGACTGCTGCTTTCTAAGGGCAACACCATGGTGGCCGCCGTGTTGTTTGGCACCGGGGCGGCGGAGTTTGCCTTTACGGTTGGCAGCGTTTTGGATGTTTTAGCAATTTTAAGAAAGAATACCTACAAGGGCGAAACCAAAATTAGCGTGCAGGTGCAGGATATTCGCCCTGCCGGGCTAAACGAGGAGCAGCGCCTTTTAGAACTGGAGCTGTACGACCGATTTGCAAACGCCGCCCTGCGGGAAAAAGACGCCGAAAGCCTTTTATTTACGCGGCAGGATATGGCGCTGGTTTACCGCGGGATGCGCGGTGGGTTAAACAGCACCGAAAAGCTGCGGGCCAATTTGCCGGCTTTAAGCTGGGCTAAAATTGCCGTAATTCTTGAGGTACTGCAAGAGCTGAACTTAATTGCGCCTGCAAAGCAAAACGGCAAGCTGTTTTTTAAATTAATCGAAGGCAGCAAAACAAATTTAGAAAATTCTAAGATCTACTGCGGCCTGCGGTCTTTCATTGCAGAGCAGTAGGGGGTGTGGTTGTGACAGAATACGCAGAAAAGTTAGAGGCTTTAAAAAAAATAATGCAAAAGCAGGGCGGTAATTACGATTACGGCTTGGTAGAACGCGCCTTTTATACCTGTGTAAACGCTCACGAGGGGCAGGTTCGCCTTTCGGGGGAGGCGTATTACAATCACCCGTATCAGGTTGCCATTATTTTGGTGCAGCTGGGTATGGATAGCGAATCTATTGCGGCCGGGCTGCAGCACGATGTGCTGGAGGATACCGCCGTTACGCCGGAGGAACTGCAAAAGCAGTTTGGTAAATCGGTTTTTATGCTGGTAGACGGCGTAACCAAGCTGGGTAAGCTGCCGCTTTCCAGTAAAGAGCAGCTGCAATCTGAAAACCTGCGGAAAATGCTTATTGCCATGGCGCAGGATATTCGCGTTATTATTATTAAGCTGGCCGACCGGCTGCACAATATGCGCACCATAGACGCTAAGCCGGAACAGCGGCAGCGGGATATTTCGTTAGAAACGCTGGAGGTTTTTGCTCCCATTGCGCACCGCCTTGGTATTCGCGCCGTTAAAGAGGAGTTAGAGGACCTTGCCATTGCCCACTTAGACCCGGTTGGCTACCGCGAAATTGAGGAGCTTTTGCGGGTGCGAAAGCCCTACCGCGAAAAGTTTTTAAACGAAATTAAAACCCGCATTGCCAACCGCTTGGCCGAGGCCATGCCCGGTGTTAAAACCGAGATTAGCGGCCGGGTTAAATCAATTAACGGCATTTACCGTAAAATGTATTTTCAAAACAAGAATTTTGATGAAATTTACGATGTTTACGCCGTTCGTGTGATTACCGATACCGTAGCAAACTGCTACAACATTTTGGGGTTGATGCACGATATGTTTCGCCCTATACCCGGCCGATTTAAAGATTATATTTCTACCCCTAAGCCGAATTTATACCAGTCGCTGCACACAACCGTTTTA
>URRK01000131.1 GCA_900550315.1 uncultured Oscillospiraceae bacterium
CCCGCCGCCAATTTAACGAAATGTACCGCGGTAAGCCGGCCGGCGGGTTAGAGTTTAACCGGCCAAAAGCGCCCGAACCGGCCGGCCGGCAGCAAGCCTTGCCGGTGCCACCGCTTTTTGCGCCGCAAAAGGGGCAACCTGGCCCTAAAGGCAAGGCAGAACCGCCCGCAAAGCCCCAGCCGGAGCAGGGGGGCAGCCCGGCCCCAAAGCCCGAACCCCCAAAGCCGCAAAACAAGGGCTTTGACCTTTTAAAAATGCTGAATTTTAACAAAATTGAGATGGATAACGACCGGTTGCTGCTGCTCATGCTTTGTTTGCTGCTGGCCAACGAAAAGGCCGATGAAAAGCTGCTGCTGGCGTTGGTTTACATAATGCTTTAAACGCCAGCGCGCCCTTACGGTTAAAGCTGGCGCTTTTTGCGTAACAACCAAAAATCCGAGCGCTTAATGAACCTATTATTATGTTACCTTTCTTTTCCTGTTTTGTCAAGAAAAACGCACCCGAAAAAACTGACGGGTGCGTCTTGGTTTACCTAAACTATTTTACTTCTATTACCGTAAAGCCGCAATGTTCACTTTCGGCGTAAAGCTTTAATGGAGCCAATTCCTTTAAAACCTTTACCGCTACGGTAATTTTTCCGGCTCGCATTTTTCTTACCGGGCAAGCCGGCGGGGTGTGATCGCAAACATCTGAGCCGGTGGCAAGCACCCGACCGTTTTCGTTGCAAAAAAAGCGCACAGTTTCGGCAGCATTTTCAACCACACAGCCGTTCTTATCTAAACATTTCAGGGTAAAAAGCAGTACATTTTCAACCGTTGGCGGGTCCAGGTTCATTCGGGTCAGGCGCAGGGTTTCGGGTTGCCCGGTTGTTTTTACAAAGGCCTGCACCGTAGTGCTGCCGTTTTGGGCTTTGCAAAGCAACTCGCCGGGCTCATACGCAACCTGCCAGCTAAGCACCCCGTACCGTTCGGCCTGTTTTTTGCCTAAAGATCTGCCGTTTAAAAACAGTTCTGCCGTTTGGCAATTGGTGTAAACCGCTACGCAAATGGGTTGGCCGTTTAAACCTTTGAAATTCCAATGGTTCGGCAAAATGTGAACGGCAGGCTCGTTGGTCCAATTAATTTTGTTTTGAAAAAAGCTGTCCTTTTTTTGCAAATAAAAATCAATGGCGCCCGACTGCGAGCAAAGCCTTGGCCATTGGCTTTCTCCACGGTGTTCAAAGGCCGACCACTGGTAGCCGCCCATTATATACGGTTCACTGTTCAGGTGCTTTTCGGTTTCGGCACGGGTAATAAACCAACCGGCCAACACGGTTTTGTCGTAGGCGGTAACATAACCGTTTTCGTTAGAGGTTTCGGCGTACCAACCGCGGGTTTGGCCGCAGGCGCAGCACTCGGAGGCAAAAATTGCTTTATTCGGGTATTTTTGGTGAATTTCGTTGTATAACGGAAGGTTGTAGTTTATTCCCAAAATATCATTATCGTCATACACGGTAGATTGGTTGGGCGAATTAGAAACGGCGGTTGTAACGGGCCGGGTGGAATCTAAGGTTTTTACAAAGGCCTGCATAGATTTGTTAATTCTTTGGCCCACTTTGGTAATGTGGTGGTACTCCTCGTTTCCAACCGACCAAAAAAACACACTCGGACGGTTTCGGTCCCGCTTAATCAGCATTTCAAGTTGGCTCAAGGCCTCCGGGGTATCTAAAAACCAGCGTGTTTCATCCATTACAATAAAGCCCTGTTCGTCTAAAGCGTCCATAAACGCGGCGGGGTAAGCGTAATGGCTGGTTCTAAACCCATTTGCGCCCATTTCTTTCATTAGCTGTACCTTGTACCGGTGAATATTATCCGGCACGGCTAAACCAAACAAGCCTTGGTCTTGGTGGCCGCAAAGGCCGTTAATTTTATAGTGCCGCCCGTTAATGAACAGCCCCTTTTGCGGGTCACAAACAAAGGTGCGAAAGCCAATACGTGTGGTGTTTTCATCAATTTCGGCACCGTTTTTAAAAACGGTTGTTTTAACGGTGTATAGGTTTGGTTTTTCGGGCCGCCAAAGCTTTGGGTTTTGCACGGCGCAACCGTAGCAAACCGTTTGCCCGGCGCGGGGCGGAATAACGGCGGTGGCTTTGGCGCTGGCAACAATAGTTTTATTGGCAGCCAACAGCTCGCTAATTACCGTTACCTTTACCGTTTCGTAGGTTTTGTTTTGCAGGTCGGTTTCTAAATCCAGTTTCCAGTTATTTTGCTGCAGCAGAGCGGGCTTGGCGTATACGCCCCAAAGATTAATGTAAACCGGGGCGGTAATGTTCAGCCAAACATTACGGTAAATGCCGCCGCCCTGGTACCACCAGCCTTCAAAATCGTTTAAGGTGGTATAAACGGCCAAAACATTTTCCCTTTCAAAATACAAATAATTGGTTAAATCAACCTCAAAAGAATTATACGCGCTAAAATTGCGGTACAATCTGCAGCCGTTCAAATAAATCACACATTCGGTAGAAACCCCCTCAAACAGCAGGGTAACGCGTTTGTGCTCCCATTCCGGCTGGGCGGTAAAATGCTTGCGGTACCAGGCGTTCTCTTTTTTTAAATAGCCTAAGGCTTGGTTTTCGGTTGGGCAGGGGGCGTTTAAAACGGTGTAGTCGTGCGGCAGCTCTACCTTTTCCCAATTGTGACGCGGCATTTCGCCCCCTGTGTGAAAAACTCCGGGCTGGTCGGGGTAGTTGTAAGCTGCCGGGCCAACCAATTCGTGTTCGGTTTTGGCGCCGGTGTAGGCGTGACCCTTGCTAATAACGCGCACCGGTGGAATATCTCCTTTATGAAAGTACCAATTTTGGTTAAAAAGTAAAGTTTTGCGCATAAAAAATCCCCCTAACTATTTTTAGTACAGTTTAACATACATATTTTTTAAACACAAGGGCTTAATTGGTATAATATATGTAAAAAATCGATTTTTTCTTGACAAGGTTTAAAAAATGTGTTACGCTGAAAACGGTAAAAATTTTAAGGCTTTACCGGTTTCGTGCGCCACGCAGGCGTAAACATAGCGAATTTCAACATTTGCGGCTGTTAAAACCTCTAACGCGGCCGAAAAGCCACCCGGTACATCCTCAATAGCAACGGCCAGCACCGGGGTGATTTTAACAATAACGCCCGATTGGTTTAACGCCTGCTTGGCCTTTTGCGGGTTGCTTACAATTAAGCGTAAAACGCCGTATTCCTCGTTTTCGGCTAACGAAAGGGCGCTAATATCAATGCCGTTTTGCGCCAGCGTTTTAGTAACGGCGGCTAAGCGGCCCTTTTTGTTTTCAACAAAAACCGAAACCTGTTCCACAATCATGCTAAAACCCCCTTAAAGCTTGCGTAGGTCTACTACGCGTTTGGCCTTGCCCTCGCTTCGGGCAATAGATTTTGGATTGACTAAGTGTACCCGAACACCCAGCCCTAAGGCCGAGCGCAGCTCGCCGGTAATGCGTTTTTCAATTTGCGCAATGCTTTTAATATCGTCGGCAAATAAGTTTTCGCTCATTTCTACATCTAAATCAAAGGTGTCGGTGTTGTTTACCCGGTTAACGGTAATAAGGTAGTTCGGGGTAATTTCGCCGTTGTTAACCCGCAGCAGAACCTCCTCAATTTGCGAGGGGAACACATTCACGCCGCGAATAATTAACATGTCGTCGCTGCGGCCGCTGGGCTTTTGCATACGCAAATGGGTGCGTCCGCAACGGCAGGGCTCGTAATTTAAGGCACAAATATCCCGCGTGCGGTAACGAATAACAGGAAAACCCTGTTTATCCAGCGTGGTAAAAACCAGTTCGCCGGTGGCGCCGTGCGGCAGTACCTCGCCCGTTTCGGGGTCAATAATTTCGGCAATAAAATGGTCCTCCCAAACGTGCATGCCGCATTGGTATTCGCACTCGCAGGAAACACCCGGGCCCATAATTTCCGAAAGGCCGTAAATGTCGTAGGCCTTAATGCCCAGCTTGCTCTCAATCTCGCGGCGCATATTTTCGCTCCACGGCTCGGCACCAAAAATGCCAACCTTTAGGCTTAGCTGGTCTTTTACGCCAAGGCGCTCTACCTCCTCGCCCAAGTACATGGCGTAAGAGGGGGTGCAGCAAAGGCCGGTGGCTTTAAAATCTATCATGGTTTGAATTTGCAGCGCCGTATTGCCCGAGGACATTGGAATAACCGTTGCGCCAAC
Source organism: uncultured Oscillospiraceae bacterium (assembly GCA_900550315.1). Classification (GTDB taxonomy): domain Bacteria; phylum Bacillota; class Clostridia; order Oscillospirales; family Acutalibacteraceae; genus UMGS1279. Next base: position 4,207 of record URRK01000131.1, read on the forward strand.
CTTTTCAATGCCGCCGTGCAGGCCAAAGCCGCCGGTAAATAAACCGTAACCAAAGGATACCTGAAAAATATCGCCCTTGCCAATGCCAACCGCGGTAAGCATACGGGCAATGCAATCCGACCAATCTTCTAAGTCTTGCTTGGTGTAGCCTACCACAATGCGCTTGCCGGTGGTTCCGCTGGAGGCATGCAGCCGCACAATGTTCTCCATAGGCTCAGCAAACAGGCCGTAGGGGTAATAATCCCGCAGATCCTTTTTGTAAGAAAACGGCAGGCGGGGCAGGTCCTCAATGCCTTTAATATCCTCCGGCTTTAACCCGCGCTCGTCCATCCGGCTGCGAAAACATTCTACCCGCTCGTACATTCGCCGTACCTGCGCCACTAATTTTTGGCTTTGCAGCTGCTGCAGCTGTTCGCGGCTTAGGGTCTCGGCCTCTTTGTTCCAAAACTTCAACGCTTAGTTCCCCCTTTTACGGTGTTTGCCAGGGTTAAAATAACGCCCAATGCTACCGAAAGGGCCGCCGCCATAATTACCTGGTATTCGGCCGGCAGCAAAAAGGTAACCGTGTGGGCCGGAATCCAAAAAAACGGCACGGTCTTGGCAATGGTAAAGCTGGCAAAGGTGCTCCAATCAATTCCCGTTACAACCGCCTTTAGCCCGGCAGGCTGCTTTTGCGCCCGCAGCGCCAACAGCTTGTCGGTGCATTTGTGTACCGCCATAAAGGTGGGGCCAAAGGTGGTGTTCATAATAACACTGGTGTAAAGCGCCTTTAAAAAGGCGTTGCTGCCGCCCGGCAGGGTGCCGCCGGCCATTAAGGCGGCAACCGCGGCGCCGTAAACCTTCATCATAAAAGTAATCCAAACGCCAATAAGCCCCCAAATAATAAAGCGCCAAAGCAGCTTAACCGGCAGCGTAAAGCTGCCT
>URRK01000132.1 GCA_900550315.1 uncultured Oscillospiraceae bacterium
AAGCCCTATGGCATTTCCAATGATGCCATTATGAAAATCACGGGCAAAACTGCCGCCGGCAAACCAAAACGGCTGGTACAACGGCAGCTTAACCGTTACCGCCGCTAACGGGTATACCATTAGCGAAACAACGCAAAACTTTTTGCAAAGCGTTACCTTTACCGGCGACACGGCCAAAGGCGGCAAGCAAATTTTCTTAAAAGCAAAAAGCGGCGAGGTTTACCGCACCATTTTAAATTACAAAATAGATACCGCCGCCCCAACCAATGTTACGGTGCAATACAACCAAAACGGCTTTAAAGCCCTGTTAAACAAGCTGACCTTTGGGCTGTTCTTTAAAAATACCGTAACGGTTCAGGCCAAGGCGGAGGACGCGCTAAGCGGGGTAGACGAAATTCTTTACTACGCTGCTGACAGCGCCGTGCAAAATCCCCAAAGCATTACCGGCTGGGTAAACCGTTTAAGCGTTGCCGCCGGCAATAAAAAATTAATTTATGTAAAGGCAACCGACAAAGCCGGCAACAGCGTTATTTTGTTAGATCAAGGCGTTGTAGTGTACAGCGACAGCACCGTTTCGCCTGCCGCTGCCAGTTTTGATTTAAAAACCGAAAACCGCAGCGACCTTGCCTTTACCCTTAATTTAAACGGCAACACCTTTAGCGCCGTTAAAAATGGCGGCAGCCTGCTGCAAAGCGGCACCGATTACACTGTTTCGGGCAACACCGTAACCATTTTAAAGGGCTATTTAGCTGGGTTTGGCGCCGGCACGGTGCAAAACCTTAGCTTTGAATTTTACCCGCTGGGGGAGCAGGCACAAACGGTTTCCACCGCTGTAACAGTTGCCATTACCGACTCTACCCATTATCACACCCCCGTAAAGCACCCCGAAAAGGCCGCTACCTGTACGGCCAACGGCAATATTGAATATTACAGCTGTACCGGCTGCAGCGCGCTGTTTAAAAACGCCGAATGCACCCAAAGCGTAACGGCCGAGGAAACGGTTGTAAAAGCCTATGCGCACAGCGGCGCCAAGCAAACTAAAGCCGTTTTGGCGGGCTGCCTTACCGGCGGTAATTCGGCCTATTGGTACTGCGAAAAATGCAACAGCTATTTTGCCGATAACGGCGGCACCCTAAACGCCGAAAAGGCGTATAGCAGTAAAGCCGGTTTTGAGCAAAAGGCTTTGGGCCACAGCTGGGGTGATTGGAACATTATTACCCCGTCAACCTTTGAAAAAGCGGGCCAAAAAACCCGCGCCTGCAACCGTTGCCAAGAGGTTGAAAGCGTAGAACTTGAAAAGCTGGTTCCGGCCATTACCAAAGGGCAAAACGGCAGCATTGAAAAGGAAAGCGGCAACAGCCTTTCCTTTACCTGCAATATGCCGCTTAGCGAAACAACCGTTATTTTGGTAGACGGTACTGCACTGCCAAAATCCTGTTACCAGCTGGGGGAAAACGGCGAGTTTACCCTGCTTAAAAGCTATTTGGGCACCCTTTCGGCCGGTGGGCACACGGTTACCGTTCAAACGGCCGACGGCACAGCCAACGCCCCCTTTACGGTTACGGCCGCAGCAGGGCAGGGCGAGGGCCAAAACAACCAAAACAACGCCGGCCTTGACAATAACACAGAAAACACAAATAATGCCGGTACGGGCGCCTCCCCAAAAACGGGGGAGGGGCAAAGCCTTGTTTTGTGGTTGGCTTTAGCCTACCTTAGCAGCTGCGTTTTGGCCGGATTGGCTATTACCGGTAAGCAAAAACGGCGTGCCAAAAAATAAGCTGCAACCGGCCTTGTTAAAGGCCTCGGTAATCCGTTAAGATTACCTGCATTTTTGCCACGTTCACCCGTAAATTTGTTCTCTTTAAAATTCTGCGACCTAAAAGGCACAAAATGCCGTAAGGTTAGCACCTTACAAACAATATGCAAAAAAACCGCTATTTTGACTTTTTAGGCGGGTTCGGTTGTGTGCGGCATGGTTTGCCATTATCGGCAAGCAAAAAAACAAGCCAAAAAGTTAACGGCAACAGGTCTTTAGTGGCTGTAAGGCTTGCCTTTTGCAAGCGGCAAATTAGTTTTATGGTGTAAAATTGTTTTTTTGTTTACGCCAATTTTAGCCAATTGCCTTGGCTTTTGTAAAGTTGCAAGCCAACGACTAAATTTTCTTTTGTTTTTGTAAAAGGGCAGCGCCCCCGCATTATTTTGCGGGGACGCTGCTTTGCCTCTAAACGATGTCGAAGGCGCTGTTTAATTTTGGGCGGCTGCTTTTTCTAACATCTCTAAGGGCGAAACCGCTGCCTTGCCGTCGTAAAACTCTAAATGCAGGTGCGGGGCGTCTAAGCTTTCACAGGTAACGGTGCCAAGCGCGCCCAAAACGGTGCCGGCTGTTACCGCGTCCCCTTTTTTTACATTAATTTTTTCTTTTAATCCGGCGTAAACAACCGAAATATTGTTGCCGTGGTCAATTTTAACGGTGTAGCCTAAGTTGGCGTCCTTTTTTACCTCGGTTACGGTGCCGTCTCCGGCGGCTTTAACGGCGGTGCCCTCCTTGGCGGCAATATCTAACCCGTTATGAATACGCATATCGTTGTAGGTTACCGAGTATTGCAGCTGTTCTTTGTTAAAGTCCTTAATAATTTCGCCGGTTAGCGGGTAAACAAAGTACTTGGCGGTGGGCTTTTGGCTGCTGCTTGCGGCCGGGGCCGAGCTGGCCTTGCTGCTTTGGGCTGCGCTGCTTAAATTTTGCGAGGATTTTGGTACGCCCGATTCTTTACGCTCGGTTGCAATGGTTGAATTGTTAGAGCTTGCGCTTTCTACCACGCTGCTTTGCTGCTTTTTGGCAGTTGCCGTTTTGCTAAGCGCCCCGGTGGCAACCCAGGCCGAAATGCCAATGGCCACCATGCAAACGCCCAATGCCACATAAAACCCTTTGCCGTTTAAAAATCTGTAAAATGCACCCTGTGATTTCATTTTTATGCCCCTTGGTATAAAAATATACCGTTCCTTTCTGTTTTTTGTTTATGGAATGAATTCTGTTACTATTTTGGGTTTGGCGGCGTTATTTTATTCAGCGAAAAAAATATTTTTTGTTCATAAAAAATTCATAAACAAAACAAACATATTTAATGATTACTTGTTATATTATTATTGTACTAAGTGCATTAAATTGAAGGTGGGAGCCGCAACCCACTCTTAGTACACGCTCTACCCTCCTCAATGCCCCTTTTGGGGCGCACGCACGCCTACCGCTTAGGTGTGCGTGTTTTTTTATTTTAACGGCAGGGTGTAAAGCATTAAACTACTTTAAATTTGCAAAAACAAACCGTAGAATAAAGCAACCCAACACAATAGCAAAATGCCTGTTTTTGTTCGCAACCAAGTACGAACAAAAACAGGCATTTTTAGGTTTTGGGCTATTGGTTAAAAATAATTGGTTTATAAATTGGTTTATTCTAAAATTGACATGGTAACGCCAAAGTAAACCAAAAGTGAAATAGCGTCTACAATGGTGGTAATAAACGGGCTGGCCATAACGGCCGGGTCAAAACCAATTTTTTTAGCAATAATCGGCAGGGTGCAGCCAACAACCTTGGCAACAATTACCGTTATGAGCAGGGTGGCGCAAATAATTAACATCTCGGGCAAATAAAGGCCGGGGTCAAAGCTGTGCAGCAGCAAGTAATCTACCAAATAAAGCTTGGCAAAATTTACGGCCGAAAGGGTAACGCCGCAAAGCAGACCTACCCGCACCTCTTTAAACAGCACCCGCCCAATATCGGCAAAATCAATATCGCCTAAAGAAATGCTGCGAATAATGGTAACCGAGGACTGGCTGCCGGAATTTCCGCCGGTATCCATTAGCATGGGAATAAAGGCAATGAGCGCGGGAAAAACGGTGAGCTTGGCCTCAAAGCTTGAAATAATGGCCCCGGTAAAGGTGGCCGAGATCATAAGCAGCAGCAGCCAGGGAATACGTGCCTTAAAGGTAGAAACAATGCCGGTGCGAAAATAGGTTTTATCCGACGGCAAAATAGCCGCCATTTTTTCAATATCCTCGGTATTTTCTTTTTGAACAATATCAACAATATCGTCAACCGTAATAATACCAACCAGCCGGTTTTCCAAATCAACAACCGGTAGGGCAATCAGGTCGTACTTGGCAAATTTTGCGGCAACCTCCTCCTGGTCGTCGGTGGTCACGGCCGAAATCACATTGGTTTCCATTAAATCGCCTACTAAATCGGTGGCCTTGGCTAAAAGCAGCTCCTTAACGGTTAGCACCCCTTGCAGCTTTCGCAGGCTGTCGGTAATGTAGCAGGTGTAAATGGTTTCTTTATCCGGCCCGTAATTTCTAATGTAGTCAAAAGCGTCCGAAACCGTCATGCCGGCCTTTAAATCAACATATTCGGTGGTCAGCAGGCTGCCGGCGCTATCCTCCGGGTATTTTAAAATGCGGTTAATTTCCGCCCGGTCGGCCGGGGTCGACATTTTTAACATTCTTTTGGCAACATTGGCCGGCATTTCGTCCAGCAGGTCAATGGTATCGTCAATAAAAAGCTCGTTCATAATCGAGCTTAATTCTTTATCGGTCAACGCCTCCAACAAGCGGTGCTTGTTTTCAGAGTCCATGTAGGTAAAAGCCTCAGCTGCCGTTTCCTTGGGCAAAAGCCTAAAAATCAGCAGGGCCTGTTCGGGGCGGGCTTCGTCTAATAAATCGGCAATATCCGCCTCGTTCATTTCAATTAAATGGCTGCGCAGCTCGTTAAATTTTCGGTCATGAATCAGTAGTTCAATATCCTCCAAGGTAACAGCCTGCATTTCGTTTTCGGTCATTAAAAAAACGCCTCCTAAAAGGCGGCGCAACCGTTAAAGGCAAAAGGGCACAAACCGCCCTTAAAAGGGCAGGTTAAGCCGTTTAAACCAAGGGAAAGGGCACAGTGCGCCGCCGGTTTTAAAAATGGTTAATAAGCTACTACTTCGGGGGTTAGGGACAGACGCTTCCAT
>URRK01000133.1 GCA_900550315.1 uncultured Oscillospiraceae bacterium
GGTATCCTCTTTTAAATGCATTATAACATCGGTGCCAATTTGCGCCCGCTCACACTCGTCAATGGTGTAGCCGCTGGCCCCCTCCGACTTCCAAATATGGGCGGTATCTTCTTTATAAGAGCGGCTGATAACAGTTAGCTCATCGGCAACCATAAAGGCCGAATAAAACCCAACGCCAAACTGGCCAATAATTTCGTTCTCGGGCTTTTTACGGTCCTCGGCCGAAAGCTCCTGTTTAAACTTCAGCGAGCCGCTTTTGGCAATGGTGCCAAGGTTTTCCTCCAGTTCCTCCGCCGTCATGCCAATGCCGTTATCCGAAACCGTGATCAGGCGCTTTTCAGCGTCTACCGAAATGTTAATTTCGCCCGCGCCGGCCTTTTCCCGCACAGATTCATCGGTAAGGGCAATGTAATGCAGCTTGTCCAAAGCGTCGCTGGCGTTAGAGATAATTTCCCGCAGGAAAATATCTTTATTGGTATAAATAGAGTTAATCATAAGATCTAATAACCGTTTAGACTCAGACTTAAAAAGTTTTTTACGCATAAAATCACCTTTTTTTAAAATAAAGCGGTGAGCCAATTGCGCCCGCTTATTGTTAAAAAATAGTATAACACGAAAGCGGCCCGCTTTCAACCGAAAATTGTTAATTTTTTAAAGGCGCGCCGTTTTAAAGCCGTAAAAAAGCAGCCCGTTTTAAATAGGCTGCTTTGTGTGGCGCGGCACTAAAAATTAAATTTTTGCGGCGGCGTTAAAACTGTTTGGTAAGGTAACACCGCTTTAGCCGGCAGGTGCCAAAGCCCATTATTTTTTAAGCTTAAAAGCCCCAATTAAGCCGGGCGAAAAGCCTGCTTTAAGCCGCAAAACCTGCGTAAAATAAAACGCCTGCCCGTTTACTTTATTTTAAAGTGTTTATTACCGAAACCAACGCCTTGCCAACCAGCTCGGCCGAATATTTTGCCTGCGTTAAGGTGTTGGCCTCGGTGCCAAACTCTAAAAGCAGCGAACCGGGGGTTAAATTTAAGTTGTACCGCCGAGCGGTAAGCAAAATGGGCCGGGTAAGGCCGGGGTACAGCACCTCGGTTGTTTGCTGCAGCTTAACCGCCAGCTGCAGGTTTTTTTGCCAGCCCTCAAACCCGCTTACTTCGCCGTCTTGGCAGCCGCAAACCAGCATAACCTGCGCGGCTTTTTTGCCGGCAACCTCTTTTACCAGGGCGGTTTTGTTGTTTTGCGCGTCCGAGACCGAATCGCGGTGCAGGTCAATAACAATTTTAATGCTGGGGTACTGCTTTAGGTACTTTTTAATAGTAGCGGCGGCGCGGTTGTAGCTGCCGGTGTATTCCGGGTAATCGTGCTTTTCGGTAGCGTGAACCACCCCAACGCCGCCTTTTTCCAGCGTTTGCTTTAAAACCTCCCCCACCGCCACAACATTTTTAGCGTCATCGGTAGTGCGGGCGGCGTCGTTTTTGGTGTAATAGTCCCTTTCCTGCAGCAGGTAGCTTTCGCTGGTGTGGGTGTGTACAATTAAAACGCTGGGGCCTTTATTTTTTTCAATTTTAACGGCGTTCTCGGCCGAAAGCAGCGCCTTAATATCTACCTTTTTGGTGGTGCTGTTTTTTAGGTAGACCCGGTTGTATGCAACCGTTGCCGACGAGGCCGGAATGGTTTTAGTAAACACCTTGCCCAGAGCCGATTCGGGCGCTGCGGCAGTCTGCGCACTGCTGACCGGGGCCGAGCTTTGCGGCTTTGGCGCGGCGCTGCTTGCGGCCGTAGAGGCGCTGCTTTGTGCCGGTTTGGCCGCTTTAGGTGCGCTTTGCACCGTACCTTTTGCCTGCACGGGCAAGCTTACCCCCAGCGCGGCGCTTTGCAGCAGCAGCCCGGTGCAGTAAACCGAGGTTAAAAATAAGCAAAAAAAGCAAAACAGCACTGTTGCTTTCTTCATTATTCTACCCCCCTGCCGCTGTAATTAATACATTTTATGCCCCGCTGCTTTTAATTATGCGGGAAAAAGGTTGCAACCGCCAAGGCACTATGTTAAAATAACTATTGTAAAATTATTTTGGCGTTTTATTTTAAAGCATAACGGCGATAGAGTTTTAACGGCGCCGCAAAGCCGCTGCCGCCCAACCAATTACAACCCCGCCGCCCAACCAATTACAACCCCGCTGCCCGACTGTAAAGGGCGCAAAGCTTAGCAGCAAAATTTTGGCCGGCGATTTTTAAAAACGGCTTAGCTAACTTAGCGCCAAAAGCCCGGCAGCTTTAGCCGGTAAAATAACAATTCATACCCCAACCCGGCTCAGCTTTTTGCCGGATTAAAAACAATTAGGAGCATTGCATGAATTTTTACATTCACACCCTTGGCTGCAAGGTAAACCAGTACGAAAGTGAAAAAATTAGCCGCGCGTTGGAGCAAGGCGGCTTTGTGCCGGCAAAAACAGCCGAAAACGCCGATATTATTATTATAAACTCCTGCACCGTTACGGCCGAAAGCGACCGTAAGACCCGCCAGCTGGTACGGCGTTTTCGCCGTGGCAGCCCCGAAGCGGTCGTTGTTTTAACCGGATGTATGCCACAGGCTTTTCCCGAAAAGGCAGCGGCCCTGCCGGCCGACATTATTGTAGGCAACGGCAGCGACCGTGACATTTTAAAAAGCGTGCAAAGTTATTTGCAGCACCAAACTAGAATTGTAGACATTAAGCCCCACAAAAAGGGGGAAGCCTTTGAGGCCGGCGAAGTAGACCGCTTTGAGGGCCGTACCCGCGCCTACATGAAAATTGAGGACGGCTGCAACCGCGGCTGCACCTACTGCATTATTCCCAAAGCGCGCGGCCGGGTACGCTCCCGCAGCTTAGAAAGTATTCGAAAAGAGGCTGAGCGCTTGGCACAAAACGGCTTTTGCGAGCTGGTTCTGGTTGGCATCAACCTTTCCTCCTACGGGCAGGATCTAACCCTAAGCCTGGCCGACGCCGTAGACGCCGCCGCGGCGCCGCAGGGAATTCGGCGGGTTCGATTAGGCTCTTTAGAGCCGGACCTAACAACCACCGCCCTTTTAGACCGGCTGCGGCAAAACCCAAAATTTTGCCCGCAGTTTCACTTAGCGCTGCAATCCGGCTGCAGTAAAACCCTAAAGCGCATGAACCGCCTTTACAGCGCCGAAGATTATTTGCAAACAGTAAACGAAATTCGCGCACGGTTTAAAAACGCCGCCATTACCACCGACATCATGGTTGGCTTTTGCGGCGAAACCGAACAAGAATTTAAACAATCGCTGGCCTTTTGCCAAAGCCTTGGGCTATTAAAGGCCCATGTGTTCCCCTACAGTGTGCGCACCGGAACCGCCGCGGCCGGCTTTGAGGGCCAGGTGCCGGAGCCGGTTAAGGCCGAACGCGCCAAGCGAATGGCCAACGCCTGCAGCCAAAGCGCCAAAGCCTTTTTGCAAACCCAAATTGGCACTGTGCAGCAGGTTTTGGTAGAAACCAAGCTGCCAAACGGGCTTTACACCGGCCACAGCCCCAACTTTACCCCGGTATTTTTTAAAGGCAAGCCCGGTTTGCTGCACCAAATTGTGCCGGTAAAGTTAACCGGCCTTTTAAACGACGGCATGAGCGGCGAGCCGGCCGATTAACAATTAAATTACATTTTAAAGCTTTTGCAGCTTTATTTTACAGCCCCAAGGCGGCAAATTTCCCCGCCCGAACTTGCCGCTTTAAAGGGCAGATTTTAGCCGGCCTAAACTTACCTTTTTAAACGGCAAATTAACGGCAAATTTTTGCCGAACCAAATTCACCGTTTTAAGCCATTCTGTTTGCCTCTTTAAGAAAATTGCCGCAAAAGCACGAATTTGCTTGACAAGAGGTAAAAAATGTATTATAATAGCCCAACAGAACAAGGGGTGCCGCTGCCTTGCGGCTGAGAGGGCTTTTTTTAAAAAGCCCAACCCTGGAACCTGATTCGGTTAGTACCGACGGAGGGATGTATACATTGCCGGTTTATCCGCGCCCGTTTACCCTTATACCTCCGCTGTTGGCGGGGGTTTTTTGTTGTAAATTTTTGCGCGTCGCGCAATGAAAAAAGGAGAAGTTTAAAAAAATGTCTACCAACAAAACCGTTACCCAAAAGCTTACTTTAAGCGCCATGTTAATTGGTATTGCAACTGTGCTAAGCTGCATTAAACTGTTAGACCTACCCTACGGCGGCTCTATTACCGCCGGCAGCATGGTGCCGATTGTTTTAATTGGCTACCTGTTTGGCAACGCCTGGGGTGTGCTTTCGGCCCTTTGCTACAGCGTAATTCAGCTGCTGCTGGGCATGAACGCCCTTTCCTACGCTACCTCGGCCGGGGCCGCCATTGCCATTATTTTGTTAGACTACGTGTTTGCCTTTACCCTTATTGGCCTTTCGGGCACCTTTAAAAAGTTAAGCAAAAACGCGGCTGTTTCGTTGCCATTGGCGGCGCTGATTGCTTGCCTGCTGCGCTATGTTTGCCATGTTATTTCGGGCTGTACGGTTTGGGCCGGGCTTTCTATTCCAAGCGGGCAGGCACTGCTTTACTCTTTGGCCTACAACGCCACCTACATGCTGCCCGAAACCTTAGTTACCGTTATTGCCGCCGCTTACCTGGCGCGCACCCTAAGCTTTGAAAACGGCACCATTCGCCGTGTTGCCACAACCAACCAAAAGGGCAGCCTGCTTACCGCAATTGCCAACGGCGTTTTGGCCTTAGGCGTTATTGCCGATATTGTTTTGCTTTCGGCCCACATTCAAAACCCCGAAAGCGGTGAGTTTGATTTTTCGGGCTTGGCCGAAATGAACTTTGTGCCCCTTATTTGTGTTACGGTTGCCGCTGTGGTTGTTTTTGCCGCCATGCACCTCGTTGCAAAAAATCAAGCCAAAACCAACGGCTAAGCCGTTTAAATCGCCTTTATTCTTTTAAAACAAGTTCATCTTATTTTTCTTAAAGGTTGACCGCCCGCTGC
>URRK01000134.1 GCA_900550315.1 uncultured Oscillospiraceae bacterium
TATGAGCTTTGCCATGAAACAGTTACCTTGTTTGTAAATAAATAAAAAAATCATCGTAATATTATCGGAATTGTGATATTGTTACAATTCTTATGGTATATTTTGTAAGTTTTTAATATGGATTTATGACGACCTGTATGTTATAATGCAATTGGAGGGTGACATTTTGCTATTCGTACAATAGCATAGTTAGGAGGTGTTTCCAATGTACAGTAAATAATTGTGCGGTAAATAGAAAAGGAGGGCAACTATGAACAAATTTTTAATCATCATTCTGTGTTTAGCTGTGGCATTTGGTTTAATCGCCTGCGATCCAAAAAAGTCACTAAAAAGTAATACTGACAGTTCAAATAATTATTCACAGTTGTCACAGAATGTTTCTTTAGAATCGTTCGTTGAAGAATCTAAAATTAAAATTTCAAATGCAGCGTCTGCTCCTTCCAACCATATTGAAAATTTTTCTGAAAAGACAGGTAGTCATCCTTCAAATTTCAGTGAAACGGATCCCGACAAGCAAAAATATCAAAAACTTGGGGAAAAGCTGTTAAAAGAATTGAAAAAGAATACAGCATCTTGTTTAACTTTTTTTGATGTTGCTAATAAACTAACATATCAAGGATATGAGCCAATTGAAAATGTTAGTAAATTTCAAAAAATCGAGCCGTGTGCTGAAATAAAAAATGCTAGCAAAACAACAGAGTTCAAAAAATCTCTCAAGTTAGACCAATGGAAAGCCGGAGTTATGAAATTAAAATCTATGCCAAAAGTTTTAATCTACTTTGATCATAATTTTCATATTAATTTAGAAGCAACTGATTCAACAGGAAAGGCATGGATGTCCATTAATTCCACTTCCGGAAGTGCATACTACACTGTTCCAAAAGATGTATATAAAACTATTTTACAAAAGTATAAAGATAAAATGTAAAATCAAGGCTTAATAAGCTTATTTCAACTTTTTAATGTATCTCGTTAGTTAGCGTAATAATATGCAATTCTTTCAATGTTTCTGCCGCTGGGAATTTGGCATTTTCTGTAGGTTGCAATTATACAGACGGCAACAGCACTGCCAGAGATGCTATAAAATCAAGTGACTATTATGCATTGTGCGGCTTCTCATCAAGATATACAACTGAACCAACACTTGCAACTTTACGCGGCAGCCATGGCAGCACAAAATTTATGGAAAGTGATATAATTATGCTTTCAGGTCATGGAAATTCCGGAGGGATTAATTTTGATTCTAAAGATACGGGTGCTAACTTTTGGGTAACAACAAACACTGCAGCTAGAGGATGTATTATTATCCAAAATGAATATAATATGGGCAAGGTCAAACTAATTATTTTTGATGGATGTGAAACAGCAAAAGAATCCTCAAATTGTGCACAAATTGTTGTAAGTAAGGGCTGCAAAGCTGCTATTGGCTGGACTACTACAGTTGGATTTAATTGCATGTATGAATGGAAAAACAAATTTAACAATTATTTAGCAACCGGAAACAGCATTTCAAATGCATTAAGAATTGCTAATAGCTTTAATTACGGCGACAATAGCTGTAAAAACTGGAAACTGCATGGAAATGGTAGTCAGGTGTTAAAACACTCTAAATCTGCCACTCGAATCAATAGCCTTAATACAGATATCAATTCAGTTGTTTTAAATCAAGCTATTTCACCAGAGAAGTTGACAAACAAAACAACTATTGCGCAATTAATTAAAAATGCTTATCCAGCATTTTCTTTTAATGACTTTAAGATTGATCTTTCCATGCAGAGTAATGATAGCGGAACAATTACAGTGGTGGAAAAAATTGGAGACTACTATTCAGACAATGCGTATGTCTTGTTTTATGACAGTGGTAAGATAACAGAAGTGTTTGATCGAGTAGAAAATTTCATAAATCAAGATTCATATTCCGATGATTATTTTAATTTACCACAGATAGATATGAAACAAGTTTATGCGACTGCTCGTAGAAATATAGATGCTGAATATACAATTGAAACTCAAAAAGCTGAAGCAAAGATTGACAGTTCTACCGGTGAGCGTTATCTGTTGATAAACACAACAATTTCAATTAATGGAGCAAAGAGTGTACTGTCATATAAGTACATCATTTAAATCAATTCATAAGAAATAAGGCGCTCTATTTGAGCGCCTTATTTCTTATGAATTACAAAAATTAAATTATTGTTTTAATTACTAAGATAAAATACGCTTTGCACAAGCCAAACGCTAAAGCAAAACACGATTATTCCTGCCCGCTTAAATATTCGTTAATGGCGGCAGCAGCGCTTTTGCCGGCCCCCATTGCTAAAATAACCGTTGCGGCGCCCGTTACGGCGTCGCCGCCGGCGTAAACCGCGTTGCGGGTGGTTAAGCCGCCCTCGTTTTTAATAATAATGCAGCCCTTTTGGTTGGTCCCCAGCCCCGGGGTAGTACTGTGAATTAACGGGTTGGGCGAAGTACCAATGGCCATAATCATGGTATCAACCGGCAAATCAAACTCGCTGCCCTCTACCGTAACCGGGCGGCGGCGGCCGCTTTCATCCGGCTCGCCAAGCTCCATTTTAACGCAGCGCAAAGTGGTAACATTGCCGTCGGAATCCCCTAAAACCTGCACCGGGTTGCAAAGGGTTTTAAAAATAATGCCTTCCTCCTCGGCGTGCTCAACCTCTTCCTTTCGGGCGGGCAGTTCGGCCATAGAACGGCGGTAAACAATGTAAACCTCCTCGGCGCCAAGGCGCTTGGCACAACGCGCAGCGTCCATTGCAACATTGCCGCCGCCAACAACGGCAACCTTTTGGCTGCGCTTAATAGGGGTTTTGCTTTCGGGCAAATAGGCTTTCATTAAATTAATGCGGGTTAAATATTCGTTGGCAGAGTAAACGCCCTTTAGGCTTTCGCCCTCTATGCCCATAAACCGCGGCAAGCCGGCGCCCGAGCCAATAAATACGGCGTCGTAACCGTTTTGCAGCAGCTCATCTATTGTTAAAACCTTACCAATAACCATATTGGTTTGAATTTCTACCCCAAGGGCCTTTAAATTTTCAATTTCATCCTGCACAATGGCTTTGGGCAGGCGGAATTCCGGAATACCGTAAACCAGCACGCCGCCGGCTAAATGCAGTGCCTCAAACACTGTAACGCCGTAACCCAGCTTGCGCAGATCGCCCGCGGCAGTAAGGCCGGACGGCCCCGCGCCAATAACGGCAACCTTTTTACCGTTAAACGCCGGCTTTTGCACGGCAGTTTTGCCGTTTTGGCGGTGGTAATCGGCCACAAAGCGCTCTAACCGGCCAATGCCAACCGATTCCCCTTTAATACCGCGCACACAGGTGCTTTCACACTGTTTTTCCTGCGGGCATACGCGGCCGCACACAGCGGGCAGCGAGGTGTAGCGGTGCAGCACCTCGTAAGCGGCGTTAAAATCGCCCTGGGCAACTTTTTCAATAAATGCGGGAATATCAATATTAACCGGACATTTTGCCCGACAAGGTTTGTTTTTGCAATTTAAGCAACGCTTGGCTTCGTTCACGGCCATTTCGGCGGTGTAGCCGGTTGCAACCTCTTTAAAATTCTTGTTGCGTACCTCGGGTGCCTGACAAGGCATGGGGCACTTTTTTGGGTCCATATTTCTGCTTATTGCCATTTTTATTGCCCCTTTCTTAATAAATTGCAGGTTTCCTCGCGGCGGTGCGCCTCAAACTCGCGGTACATGGCGCCGCGGCGCATGGCTTCGTCAAAATCTACCAAATGGCCATCAAAATCCGGCCCGTCTACACAGGCAAACTTGGTTTTGCCGCCAACGGTTAAACGGCAGCAGCCGCACATGCCGGTGCCGTCTATCATAATTGGGTTCATAGAAACGGTTGTTTTAACATGGTACTTTTCGGTTAGTTTGCAAACAAATTTCATCATAATCAGCGGGCCAATGGTAATAACCTCGTCGTACTGGTTGCCTTGCGTAATCAGCTCCTCCAGCGCGTTGGTAACCAAGCCCTTTTGGCCGTAGCTGCCGTCGTCGGTGCAAACGGCAAATACATCACTAACGGCTTTAAATTCGTTTTCTAATATTAAAAGGTCTTTACTGCGAAAGCCAACCACGCTGTGCACCTCGCAACCGTTTGCGTGCAGCTGCTTGGCAACCGGGTAAGCAATGGCGCAGCCAACGCCGCCGCCAACAACCGCAACCTTTTTTAGGCCGCTAAGCTCGGTAGGCTTGCCTAAAGGGCCAACAAAATCAAAAACCGATTGCCCCACCTGCAGGTGATTTAGCGCCATGGTGCTTTCCCCAACAATTTGAAAAATAATGGTAACCGTGCCGTTTTGGCGGTCGTAATCGGCAATGGTAAGCGGAACACGCTCGCCGTCCTCGGTGGCGCGAAAAATAATAAACTGGCCCGGCTGCGCTTTTGCAGCAACCAACGGGGCCAAAATTTTCATTTTAGTTACAGTAGGATTCAGCGGTGTTTTTTCTACAATTTTAAACATGAAAGTTCCCCTTAGTAAATTTCTGCCGTTTTAGGGGCAAACGCCGGCCGCAGCACAGCCAAGGCCCTAAACAGCGCTAATACAGTATATAATAATTTTAGTGAAAAATCAAGTGCCAGCCCGTGCCAAATTCAGGCCCTCCGCCGGCAGACCGTCTATTTTTAAACTCTAAAAAACAAGCGGTTCAGTGCTGAATAATAGTTTTGGTCTACCTGCGCAATGGTTTCGGCCGTGGTGCGAAAGCGCCAGTTTTTTTCTGGCACGCCGGGAATATTCATTCTGGCGTCACACCCAAAACCGCAAAGATCCTGAAACGCTATAATGGTTAGCCCGGCGCTGCTGCGCCAAACCGTTTCAATAATCTTACGGCAGGATGGGCTGTAATAACCGCCCTCACCCCAATTTTCGCCGGTAAAGCCACAATACTGCAGCACCCGGCGGCGGGTTGCGTCATCCAGCTCCCAAAGCCAACCCAGCA
>URRK01000135.1 GCA_900550315.1 uncultured Oscillospiraceae bacterium
CGATCTAAGCCTGCGAGGGGGTAACCGGCAAGCCCTGCTTAATAGAGGAGGTTGGCACGCTGGGCGATTTTGTTTGCTCCAAGCAAATTTCGGGCGGGTATGTAAAAGCGCAGGCAATGTCGGCCTGGGCCAATGGCCTAACCGGGTTTATGTGGTGGTGCGCGCATGAGCAAACTACTCTAAATTACCCGCCGTACGATTGGTGCCCCTTAGAGCAGGAGCTGGGGCTGTTAAACGCCGATAAAACCGAAAAACCGGCCGCAACCGCTTTTTTAGAGGTAAAAGAGCTGATTACGACCCTGCAAGCTAAGCTGGGCGGCAGCCTGCCCCCGGCCCGGCAAGACGCCGTTTGCGTTTTAGAGGGCGGCCGGGACGACTGGCGCAACGCCCTTGGCAGCTATGTGCTTTCTAAGCAAGCGGGCTTTAATTTGGGCTTTAGCAGCCGGCACCACATTCCGCAAAGCAATTTTTACATTCTGCCCTCGGTAAAGGCGCCTATACGCGCCACGCAAATGCAGGAGTTAGCCAACCGGGTACAGCAGGGGGCCACGCTGCTAATTACTTACGAAAGCGGCATTATTTTAAGCCAGCTGCTGCACTATTTTGGGGTAGAGCTGCTTTCTTACAGCGAGCGGGGGCAGCAGGCCGTTTGCAACGGCAACGCTTACCCGGCGCCAGTTAAGCTGCAGCTGGCGGCGCGCGGCGCGCAGGTGCTGCTGCAAGAGCAGGACGGCGCCCCGGCCCTAACGGTTTACCCCTTTGGCAAGGGCAAAATGTACTTTTGCACCCTGCCGGTTGAAAAGGGCTACGCCGAAAGTCACGGCGGGCAGGACGCGCAATTTAATTTAATTTACAAAATGCTGGCTCGGCAAATGCCGCTGCCGCTGCGCCGCGAAAACGAAAAAATCGGCGTTACCCTGCACCGGCTGCCTAGCGGCGCCACTGCGGTGGTGGCGGTAAACTACTCGGCAGAATCGCAGCAAACGGCCTACACCCTAAACGGCGTGGCGTTTGAAAAAGCGCTGCACGGCGCGGTAACCCCAACCGAAATAGTGTTAGAACCCTACGGCACGGCGGTGTTTACCGTAAAATGATTTTTGCCAAAGGGCTTAAAAGCCGCCGTTTGCCCAATAACCTGCGTTAAATTATTTTTTTCGACACGCCGGTTCAACAATATTTTTAAAACAAGCCTTTTATACTTTTAAAGTATAAAGGGCTTGTCTTTTTTTTACCTTAAATTTTAGGCTGCAGCCCGTAAAGTAAGGGGTGATTTTATGGTAGAAATTATTCATCATGCGCCGGTGATAACGGCCTGCCTTAGCGGTGAGATTGACCACCATTCCGCCGCCGAAATGCGCGAACAAATTGACGCCGCCATTGCCGAGCATCAGCCCAGCCTATTGGTGCTGGATTTTAAAAATGTGCAGTTTATGGACAGCTCCGGCATTGGGCTGGTTATGGGGCGGTACAAGGCCATTAATGCCGTAAACGGCGAGTTAACAATTACAAACACCTCGCCGCACATACGCAAGGTGTTGCGTTTAGCGGGCATGGAGCGGTTAGCAAAAATAGGAGCGGAGGAAAAATTATGACGCTGCAAAACAGTTTTAAAATGGAACTGCTTTCAAAATCGAATAACGAAAGCTTTGTGCGGGTGGCCGTGGCGGCCTTTGCCGCCCAGTTAGACCCCACAATTGAGGAAATTAACGACATTAAAACCGCGGTTTCAGAGGCGGTTACAAACTGCATTGTGCACGGTTACAAAAATACCCTGGGTAAAATTTACATAACCGTTGAGCTGCTGGAGCAGCGAATGCTGCGCATTAAAATACGGGATCGCGGCTGCGGCATTGCCAATGTGCAGCAGGCTATGGAGCCGCTGTTTACCACCGGCGGGGAGGAACGCTCCGGCCTGGGGGTTTCGGTTATGCAAAGCTTTATGGATAAAGTTAGCGTGCGTTCGGTGCCCGGCCGGGGCACCACTGTTACACTGCAAAAGCGACTTTCGGTTAAACTGTAATGCAGCAAGAGGAGCTAATTTGCAACAACCTGCGGCTGGTACACGCCTGTTGCAAACGCTTTGTTGGGCGCGGTGTAGAGTACGATGACCTTTACGGTGCCGGCTGCGTTGGGCTGGTAAAGGCGGCCGGCGGTTTTCAGCCCGAGCGGGGCTTTTGCTTTTCTACCTACGCGGTGCCGGTAATATTAGGGGAAATGAAGCGCCTGTTTCGCGACGGGGGCGCGGTAAAGGTATCCCGCGGGTTAAAAGAGCTTTCCCAAAAAGCGTTAAAGGCGCGGGTCGAGCTTTCCGGGGCCGCCGGGCACGAGGTTGGCATTGCCGAGCTGGCGCGGTTTTTAAAGGTGGAGCCCGAGGAGGTTGCCGAGGCCCTTTGCGCCGCCCGGCCGCCGGAATCGCTAAGCTACGCGGGGGAGGACGGCGAGGTAAAGGAGCTGCAAATTGGCACGGCCAAAAGCGCCGAGGATGAGGTTGCCGACAAAATTGCCGTAGATCAGCTGCTTTGCCGCTTGCCGGAGCAGGACCGCGAACTGATAAAGCTGCGTTATTTTCAAAATAAAACCCAAACCGAAACAGCAAAGCAGCTGCTTATGACGCAGGTGCAGGTCTCTCGCCGCGAAAAAAAGCTGCTGCAGCTAATGGCGCAGCTGTTGGCCGGTTAAAACCGGTGCCCGGGCTGCAATGCCCAAAGGGCAAAAAACCGCCCGGGAACATTCCCCGAGCGGCTGCAAAAGCCAAATGAATTGTTTAAAAATTACTCTAAAATGTAAATTTTAACGTTGCGGCGCCCAAACTGGCGGCAGGCGGCCTCGGTACTCATGTAAAGGTCTACCGCGTAAGGGTTTTTACGGGCAAAACCGCCGGTGTCCGAAGCAATAGCGTAGCCGTAGTTGTACTTGACGTCGGCCGAAACAATATACATCTTAGTGCCGTAGGGAATAACCTTTGGGTTTACAGCAATGCGGCCGGGCTGCGGTTTTACGCCGGTAGAGCAGCGCGCGCCGGAGGAGGCCGTGTAAGCGGTGCCCTCAAAGGTTAGGCATTTTTTGTACTTTAGCGGCACGCCGTTTTGGTTTAGCGCAATAGGGCTGGCCGGCGTAAGGGTAGAAATGCAGGCCGTATTGGCCGAGGTTTTGGCCCCCTTAGTGCCAATAACCGTTTTTTGCGCTGTCGGAGCAACGGTAGTTTGCTCCGAAATAACCTGGGTGTTTTTCAGCGCTCCGTTTTCGTACTTTTTGCTAACGGTAACGGTTTTTTTGCCGCTTTGGCCGGCGGTGGTGGTTTGCTTGCCGCTTTCTAATTCGCTGGAGTATTCTACCTTTGTGGTGTAGGGAATGGTTTCTTCGTGACGCTCGGTACATAATTCACGGTTACAATGTCAATGTAAGCGTCGCCGGTCAACAGGTCGCTTGGCTTGTAGTTGCAAATGTCGTGCTCACCCAGCTGAATGTTTAGGGTAGCTAAAATATCCCTCACGGTGCCGGCGGTTGCGGTGGTTTGTCGGGGCGTTTCGTTCCCGTAGTTTACCAAAACGGTAAAAGCGCGGTTTACCTTTAAGCAGCCGCTGTCGCCGGTTAAGGTCAGCTCGGTTTTATCAAGTGCGCCTAAGGGCATGGCGGCCTGGGTTAAAATTTGCTCGGCCGTGGTAAAACAGGTGCGAATAATTTTTGTTGTTTCGCCGTCTGTAATTGTCACGCTGCGGTTTGCTTTGCCCGAAAAAGCGCTGATTGTAAAAATAGTAACGGCGCTTAACAGGCAGGCAACGGCACACCTAATAACAATAATTCCGGTTTTTAACATTAAAAAACTCCTTTTCCGTAGCGCTGCGTTTTAGCGCTAAAGTTGGCGGCTTTTAAAATTTTAAACGCACGGAAAAACGCGTTTGTGCCGCCGCAGCAGGGCAAAATTGAACCTATTTGCCGCAAACTACCCCAAAAGTATACGGCGAAAAGCCCGTAAAGTCAATGCAAAAATAGCTGTTTTTGCTATACACATTTGCCAAAATTGGGCCCAAAAAGGTTACAAAGAAATGATTACAAAGCTGTAACAATTACAGATATTTCTAATTTTTGCCATTTTTGCGAAAATGCCATTGTACAAATTAACAACATGAATCTAAATTTATTCACAATAATGCCGGGTTTTTACGCAAAAACCTTAAATTTAGGCTAATTTTTTTAAAAAAGTGGGGAAAGGGAAGCCTTTTTAAAAGAAAATTGGCCCGGTTTTCCTTAAAAATTGGCTAATTTTTAAGCCTACAAGGCCATTATTGCCCGTTTGTTAAAATTTATGCAATTTTTTAGCTCCGTTTTTCCGCCGGCGTTTTTAAGGGGGAAATTTAGGGCGTGGGCTTTGGCAGCAGGCTTGTTTCACTTTTGGGGCGCGCTGCATAAAATGTAGTGTTGGCAGGGCGCAAATAAGCGCGGCTTTTGCCGGGTTGTTTAATATTAATGTATGAAAATTTTAATAATTTAGAACCCCAGCGTTTAAAAGTAAAATTTTGCGGCAACAATAAAATTGTCGCGACAGTTAAAATAAGTAAGATGAAATGCCAAAGGCACATTGCCTAAAGTGAAAGAAAGGATTGACTTGAAATGACCGTAAAACGGGGAGAAATTTATTATGCCGATCTTAGTCCGGTTGTAGGGTCCGAGCAGGGCGGTATTCGACCGGTACTTATTATTCAAAACAACATCGGCAACCGTTACAGCCCCACTGTGATTGCGGCTGCCATTACCAGCCAGCAGGATAAAACAAAGCTGCCAACCCATATTAGCGTGGCGGCTGATAGCTCCGGCCTGCAAAAAAACTCTATTGTACTGTTAGAGCAGGTGCGCACGCTGGATAAACGCCGGTTAAAGGAGAAAATGGGCGATTTGGATTTAGAATCCATGAACCGGGTGGATCACGCGCTTTCGGTAAGCTTTGGGTTGGTTTAGGTAAAACAAAATTAAAT
>URRK01000136.1 GCA_900550315.1 uncultured Oscillospiraceae bacterium
AAAGATCTCGGCAAACTCCTCATCTAAATACTTTACCCCCAGGGTGGTGTAGGTGTAGCTTTGGGCGCCACCTTCTAGGGCTTTGTAAATACCTTTTGGCACGCTAAAACCAAACCCAATAATGCACTTGGCGTTGGGCAGAATTTTTTTAGGGTCGCGCTGGGGTATTTCGTTTTTAAATTCGTTTAAAGAGCCCACACCGCAAACTGTGGCGCCCAGGGCCAACGCCCGTTGCTTAAAGGCCTTTTTTGTTAGCATAAGAATTCCCCTTTTTACCGCGTTTGTACGCGTTGTTATGGTAGTGCGAAATAGCAATAGAGGTTAAAACCAAAATCTCGTTTACAATGCCGGCAACCGATCCTACAAAGCTATTATACAGCAGCATACCAACCGACTGGCAAAGGGCAAATTTTTTGGTATTTTGCACCTTTTTACACCAAAAGCCAACCGTAGCAATAACCGAGGAAAGAACCGGAAAAATGCTTAACACCCCATTGTAGGTAAACAGCAGCGTTGCCGGAAAAGCCAGTATAAACAAATACAGCCAAAGCTTGCTTTTAAAAAAGCCTTTGCCGCTTTGCAAAAAAACCAGCTCCCGCGCAACGCCAACGCCAGTGGTGGCCATGGCGGTGTACCCGCCAATAAGCGCAAAATGCGTTACCCACAATAGGTCGGCTATTAGTTTAAAAACAAGCAACCTTTTGCGGTTTTTTTGCTGAAAAATAAAGTAAGAAACGCCAATGGCAATAAAGCCAAAAAGCTGACCAACTATTTGTTGCATAGTACTCTCTTTTCGGTATTCTCGGCGGTGGTGTTGCTGTTTTCGGCCACCAGCACAACGGCGTTGCGGCTTACCACAATGTGGTGCCATTCGCCGCAATCTACAAGGTACAGCCGGCAGGGCTGCATTTTAATGCTTTGCCCCTCTACCCAAAGGGTTGCGTTGCCCTTTAACAGCACAAAGGCCTCGGCAGTTTGCAAATGGCGCTCGGCAACGGTAAGGGCCGAAAAGCGCTTGGAATAGCAAAGGGAGCCAATTTTCCAGCCCGCTGCGGTAAACAGGGTGGTAAAATCCTCCCCGCCAAAGGTAAAGGTTTGCATTAGCGATTTAACCTCCAGGGTTTTTTGCGGTTGCGCAGCGGCTCTTTAAACCGATTTTCCATACAGCCGCCCTTTTTTTCTAACATACTAACGCAGGCGCGAATACAGCCGCCGCATTTTGCCATGTTGTAACCCACCCAACTGGGAAAGTATTTTTGCAAGGCGGTGTAAACCTTCATAATTTCGTGCTCGTCGGCTTTATCGGTCTTGCCCTCCATTAAATCCAGCGCGCCGTCTTTGTTTTCGTCCCAAACCTCTTTGGGTACAAAGGGGTTGTAGTAGCGGCCGGCGTGGGTGTAAAAGGCGTAGCAGCGCCACATATCAATATCGCCCCACTCGCAAACCTTACCCTCAATTTCTACACGAACGGTTTTGCCGGAGTTTATTGCGGGAATACACCCGCCGGGACATTCCCGCACGCAGGCGCCGCATGCGGCACAGGGGCTTGCCGTTGTAAAGCTCGTTGTATTCGTTAAATTCGGCGTCGGTAAAAATAAAGGCAACCCGCTGCAAAGGGCCAAACTGCGGCGTTAACAGCATTTTGCTCCAGCCAATTTCGCCCAGCCCGCAGGCAACCGCCGCCAAACGGAACTGAAATTGCAGATCCGGCGGAACATTTTCCGGCCGGGTGGCACGGGTAAATTGCACATTGCGGTGGTGCGCGGTAGAGGTTTTAGCGTTTTCGTTTACCTCAATTTGCTCCTCGGGCGAAAGGGTGTTGCCCGGGGTACCGTCCATATCCGAAACGCAGCCCCTGGCCCCCGTGTTGCGGTAAACAAAGGCCTCGTAGCCCTCATCCTCAATTACTTTGCCAACGCTGTAAAGTACGGCCGGGGCAAAAATTTCGTTAATACCGCCGTACGCCATAGAGGGGTACTGGTAAAACTGCGTGCCCTCCTCAATACCGCGCTGCACCCCGCGCGGTATTCTAAACACAAAGCCAATCATGCTTTTAACGCCGGGGAAAAGCAGGGTGGGGTTCATTTCGGGCGGGGCCCCGGCCATGCGGGAAATTGGCGCAACGCCACAGGCATCGGCCCCGGCGGCCAAGGCGGCCTCAATAATTTTTTTGCGATCTAACATGGTCAGCACCTCAATACAATTTAATGGCGGCGTTTTGCAGCGCCGTTTTGCAGTAAGCGCAGCTTGCGCAGTTTTTGCTGCAATGCAGCGTTTGTTGGCCAAAATTGGCCGGTAAATTCTTGTTTTCAATAATATAAGGGTAAAACATTCCGCTGTGGTTGGGCTCTAAAAGCTCTTGCACCGGGCCGCTGTAGCTGCCGCGGCAGTAAGCGTTAATAATGCGGGCAGGGTTGGCCGCCATGCGGGTGGCTAATTTTAAGCCGCAAAAAAGGTTTTCGTAAAGGGGAACATCCTCCGGCCGAATAAAATTGGTGTAGCAAAGCCAATTGGCGCGGTTTACCGGCTGTTTTAAGTAGGTAAAGCATTGCCCCTCAAAACGGTAGGCGTTTGTTTGCTTTGCAATTTCGGCCTCGTGGGCCACTAAGTTATCGTGAAAGGTGTGGGCCGAGCAATGATTAAAGCAGCCGCTGTTGGCTAAGCCGTAAAGCTTTTTGCCGTTTTGGTTGCACCAGCTTTTTACCCTTTTAATTGCTGTTATATTGCGGTTTTGGCTGCGGGCCAAATAAAAGCTGTCAAACAAGTCGGCAATGTAATCAAACCCTTGCGGCTCGCTAAGCTCCAGGTTTACCGAGGCGCGCACCTCTAACCCTGTAAAGCTTTGTTTTAAAAATTTTGCAACGGTGAGGGAGGCGGTTGTAACAACAATTTGGCCAAGTTGGCTTTGCAGCAGCTGTACGGCATTGCCTATTTCCTGGTAAAAGCTTACCGCCAGCGCTTTTTCGCCGTAGCAGTTGCCGTTTAACAGCAGGTTAAAGCGCAGGCCGGGGGCCTTTAGTTGCGTTAAATCGCTTAGCTGTTTTTCTTGCTGTGCCTGCTCGGTGGCAAACGCCGCCTTGCACCAGGCCGCGCCCCGCCCGTTGGCAAATTGCGGCAGGGCAAAATAAACCTCGCTAATTTGCCGGGCATTTTCTAAAACCGCAGTTAAAAATAAATCGTCGTTTCTTAATTGGTAACCAACAGCAAATTTCAAATTCCCTCACCCCAATTAAGCCAAGCTCAATAAGCAAAAGCTTAGTTAAGCCAAATGCTAATAGCCAAACGCTGATGGAACTAAGCAGTTCAACCGCTTTACACCCAAAGCTTGGCTGTTTGCCGGTTGCTTTTTTAATTGTAGCAAGGCGCCGCTTAAAATAAAACGGCTATTTCAAACTAAAATTATTAAAAAACAAACTAAAAAAAGCAACTGCCGCTTATTTTTGGCAGTTGCTTATTAAAAAATAAAACATAGGCTATATGCAAACCGGAAAAAGGTAAAATAACCCCGTTTTTAGGGCTTTACCGTTTGGCCGGCAGCTTAAAAATAAAAGGCTGGTTGTAAAGGCCTTAAAATTTTCTAATTTCAAGGCTGGCGTCGTCCTCGCCCTTTTCAATGCCGGTAATGGTAATATCGTAGCTGTTCCACTCATCTATTTGCACGCGGCAGCGGTCGCCCACCTTTTTGCCCATTAATGCGCGCCCCATGGGGGATTCCTGGCTAATAATGCCGGCAAAAACATCCTGCCGCAGGGTGGTCATAATTCGTACCGTTTCAATTTCGCCGTCCGGCTCCGGCTTGTAATGCACCGTGTCAAACAAAGTAACGGCGTCGGCCCGGCTTTCTACCGTAATAATTTGGGCGGTTTTAATCATGTTGCGCAGGTAGCGAATACGGCTTTCGTTTTTTCCGCGTTCCCGCTTGGCGGCGTGGTATTCGGCGTTTTCGCTTAAATCGCCGTAGCTGCGGGTTAGTTTAACCTCCTCTAAAATTTCGGGTCGTTTTACGCCAATGCGGTAATCCAGCTCCTGCTGCATTTTTTCAATATCAACCTTGGTTAGTTTGTCGTACATAACGGTTCCTTTCCCCAAAAATGCCGCCGGCAAAGCGCCAACGGCATTGGTTGCAGTGTTTAATTTTTAAACGGCCAATTATTGGGCGTTGTTAGATTTTACATTTAGGTTGGTTGAATAGAACCGGCCGGAACGGTAAATTTTAACCGTAACGCTTTGCCCAACCTTGCACTTGCTAATGGCAGTATCAAAATCGCTGTAGCTGGAAATGGCGGTGCCGTTAAACTCGGTAATAATATCACCGCGTTGAATACCGCTTTCCTCCGCAGGGCCGCCCGAAACAACGCTTACAACAACCGCGCCGGCCGGGTAACCTAATTTTTCAAGTGATTCTTTGGTGTAGCTTTGACTAATTTGAATACCAACATAAGGAGTGGGGTCGTTTTGCTTATCAATAATTTTATCGCAAATTTCCTTAACCTTGTTCGAGGGGATGGCAAAGCCCATACCCTCGTAGCTTTCATTAACCAGCTTTACGCTGTTAACACCAATCAGCTTTCCCTTAGTGTTTACCAGCGCGCCGCCCGAGTTGCCCGGGTTAATGGCGGCGTCGGTTTGAATTAAGGACATGGTGCTGCCGGTTCCGGTTGCTACCGAGCGGTTTAACCCGCTAATTACGCCGTAGCTAACCGAGCCCATGAACTCCAGCCCGCCGGGGTTGCCAATGGCAATAGCGTACTGGCCAACGCTGATTTTATCAGAATCATCAAACTCAATAGCGGTAAGGCCGGTTTTGTTAATTTTAACAACGGCCAAGTCGTAGTTAATATTGTACCCCACAACGGTTGCGCTGATTGCTGTTTTAGAGTCCTCCGGCAAATAAGATCGGAAGAGC
>URRK01000137.1 GCA_900550315.1 uncultured Oscillospiraceae bacterium
CGGCAACCAAAACTGCGGCAAAACAACCCTGTTTAACCAGCTAACCGGCTCAAATCAGCATGTCGGCAATTTTCCCGGCGTTACGGTCGATAAAAAATCCGGTGCAATAAAAGGGCACCCTAACACTTTAATTACCGACCTGCCCGGCATTTATTCTATGTCGCCCTACAGCAGCGAGGAACTGGTAACCCGCGGCTTTATTTTAAAGGAAAAGCCCACCGGCATTATTAATATTGTAGACGCTACGAATATTGAGCGGAATTTGTATCTTACCATGCAGCTCATGGAACTGAATGTGCCAATGGTGGTGGCGTTGAATATGATGGACGAGGTGCACGCCAACGGCGGCTCGGTAAGAATTAACGAGATGGAGCAGCTGCTGGGGGTGCCCGTTGTGCCAATTTCGGCCGCTAAGGGCAACGGGATAGCGGAACTGATTGACCATGCGCTGCACGTTGCAAAATACCGTGAGGCCCCGGGCGAAATTGATTTTTGCAGCCCTACGGGTAAAAACAGCGCCGTTCACCGTTGCCTGCACAGCATTATGCATTTAATAGAGGACCACGCCGCAGCCGCCGGCCTGCCGCTGCGCTTTGCCGCCGCCAAGCTGGCCGAGGGGGACGCCCCCGTTTTGCAGCAGCTGAATTTAAGCCAAAACGAGCAGGAGCTGTTGGAGCACATTTTGCTGCAGCTGGAGGAGGAGACCGGGCTGGACCGCGCCGCCGCGATTGCCGATATGCGGTTTATGTTTATTCAAAGCGTGTGCGAACAAACGGTGGTGCGCCCGAAGGAGAGTAAGGAGCGTATCCGCAGCCGCAAAATCGACCGCTTTTTAACCGGAAAATACACCGGTATTCCGGCCTTTATTGCAATTATGGGCCTGGTGTTTTACTTAACCTTTCATGTTATAGGCTCCGGGCTTTCTAATTTGCTGGCGCTTGGGATCAACGCTTTAACCGTTCCGGTTGAGGACTTTTTAACCGCCGTAAAGGTCAGCCCGGTGCTGCGCTCGTTAATTCTTGACGGCATTTTTGGCGGCGTGGGCAGTGTGGTAAGCTTTTTGCCTATTATTGTAACCCTGTTTTTCTTTTTGTCGCTGCTGGAGGATAGCGGCTACATGGCCCGTGTGGCGTTTATTATGGATAAGTTTTTACGCCGTTTGGGGCTTTCGGGCCGCAGCATTGTGCCAATGCTAATTGGCTTTGGTTGCACCGTTCCGGGCGTTATGGCCAGCCGCACCCTTTCCTCCGAGCGGGATCGCCGCATGACCGTGCTGCTTACCCCGTTTATGAGCTGCTCGGCCAAGCTGCCGGTTTACGCCTTTTTTACGGCGGCGTTTTTTCCAAAATACGGGGCGCTGGTTATGGTGGCGCTTTATGTGTTTGGCATTCTTATGGGCATTTTGGCGGCGCTGTTTATGAAAAATAATTTGTTTAAGGGCGAGCCGGTGCCGTTTGTAATGGAGCTGCCGAACTACCGCCTGCCGACCTTGAAAAATGTGGGGCAGCTACTGTGGGAAAAGGCGCGAGACTTTTTGCAGCGTGCCTTTACCGTTATTTTTTTGGCAACGCTGGTTATTTGGTTTTTGCAAACCTTTGATTTTGGCCTAAATGTGGTGCAAAGCCCCGAAAGCAGTATGCTGGCGGTTATTGCCGGCTGGATCGCGCCGATCTTTGTGCCGCTGGGCTTTGGCAATTGGCAAATTTCTACCGCGCTAATCAGCGGCTTTATTGCAAAGGAGAGCGTTGTTTCAACCCTTTCGGTGCTGCTGGGCTCGGCCGGGGCCTTAACCGCAATGTTAAATTTGCCCGGCGTGTTGGCGCTGCTGGTGTTTTGCCTGCTGTACACCCCCTGCGTGGCGGCGGTTGCTGCCGTTCGGCGGGAGTTGGGCGGCAAATGGGCCGGGCTAATGGTTTTAAGCCAGTGCGCCGTTGCCTGGGTGGCGGCGCTGCTGGTACATACCGTTGCCATATTGGTGTAAAAAATTACGCCCGGGTGGAAATTTGTGCTATTTGAATGGAAATAAACGGAAACAGTGTTCAAAAAAACTTCAATTTTTCTTAAAAAAGTTTAAAAGAATGAAAAAAGTGTCTTGACTTCCCGTTGGCGGATTGCTATAATGTTATTGCAACAATTAACTTTTTTGAAGGGAAGGTATTCGTTTATGAAAAAAGTTCTATCCGTTCTTTTGGCGGTAGCACTGTGTTTCAGCGTCTTTTCCGTTGCGGTTTTCGCCGAGGGGGAGGATATTCAATTAAAGCTTAATGCCCCTGCCAACGCAAAAATGGGCGATACGATCACAGTTACCGTTTCATTAGAGTCTAACAAGGGCTACGCCGGCCTAAAGTACGATTTGGGGTTTGATTCCACACAGCTATCGCTGTTAACCGCCAAGTTTGAGGGTGACTTTGCAGGCGACGGTTCTGCCGCCGGTATGCTGGGTATGTTCAGTGACGATAAAACCCGCGCTGCCAGCTTGGTTCTGCCTGCCGATAAAAGTGACGCCGGCGAAACCACTAAAACCGGCACCTTAGCCACTTACACCTTTAAGGTATTGGCCAATGGCACGAAAGATGCCGCTACCAATGTGAATATTACCTTAACCGTGAAAGATGCGTTCGATAAAGATTTAAATAGTCGTTCTGTCAACGCCCCAACCGCTACGGTAAGTGTGGAGTATACTGATCGACTACTGGGTGATGCAAATGGAGATGGTGTTGTTAACGCGAAAGATGTTACTTATCTAAAACGCTACAATGCCAAGTGGTCTGGGTATACATTGTAATATATAGGAGGCTATTTAGATGAAAAAATTAATTTCAATGATTTTGGCAGTTGCGGTGTTAGCATCGAGTGTTTTGCTAATTAATGCAACTGCTGCTGATCCGAAAGGTACAATTGTTGGCAACTCTGTGTCAGGTGGTCCTGGTGAAACCGTAGAGATTCCAGTTACGGTTGATACTGCTTCTACTGCCGGTGTTATAGCTTTAGGTATTTCTATTGAATATGATAAGGGTAACTTGGAACTTGTGAGTTGGACCAACGGTGATTTCTTTCCTGCGGCTGCGCTGACAGCAAGTGAAACTATTGCCACATATCCCTATGAGCTTCAGTACGAGGATGGCTTGTCGGCCGCTAAAAAAGGCAAGAAGTTGTTAGGTACTTTTAAGTTCAAAATTAAAGACAGTGCAGTAGTGGTAAAGGAAGGCTATACAGTTAAAATCAGCATGTTACCCGGTTACACCTATGATCACGACATGAATGACATTGATTTTGATGTAACTTCTCCTGTTGTTACAGTTGTTTGCAAAAATCACAAATTTGGTGCTTACACCTACAATAATGACGCCACTTGTGCAAAAGATGGCACCGAAACTGCGACCTGTTCAGTGTGTGGCTTTAAAGATACTCGCACCAAGGCTGGCACTAAAACGGACGATCATAAATTTGGCGCTTACACCTACAATAATGATGCTACCTGCCAAAAAGATGGCACCGAGACCGCTACTTGCTCTGTTTGTAACAAGAAGGATACTCGCACTAAAGCCGGCAGCAAAGTAGACCATAAGTTCACCAAGTATGTGAACGATAATAATGCCACTTGCCAAAAGAACGCTACCGAAACTGCAAGTTGTGACTTTAATTGTGGTGCTAAAGATACTCGTGAGGTTGCCAATAGCACTGTAAACCATAAATTTACGAACTATGTTTCTAACAAAGACGCTACCTGCACCGCGGACGGCACAAAGACCGCAGAGTGTGACTATGGTTGTGGCGAAAAAGATACCGTAGCTGACAAAGACAGCGCTTTAGGTCACGAGGTTAAGGAGTGGACCGTTACCGAGGAAGCTACCTTGGAAAAAGAGGGTAAACGCACCGGTACCTGCGACCGCTGCAAAGAAACCTTTGAGGAACCTATTCCCAAACTGACCAAAGAGGTTAAAACCGGCGATGACGCAAAAGTAGAAGTTGTTATTGACTCTGACGAGCCCTTTACCGGTTACACCGAAGTTAAGGTAGGCGAGGTTGCAACCTCTGAGGCTGATAAAGTAGACGGCAAAGATGTTGTTGGCGGATACAAGATTGATATTATTGATGCCGACACCAACGAGCCTGTAGCAGCCGACAAAAAGGTTAATGCCAAAATTAAGCTGACTGATGCCATGAAAGCAGCATACAAAGATTTTGATGTAGCAATTGACGGCACCGCTTTAGGCGCAACCGTAACCGAGGACGGATACCTTACCTTTACTGCCGAGGCTGGCAAGCTTGCCAAGGTTGTTGTAATTGGTACTAAAATTGAAACCAACGGCGGCAACAATGACAGCAACTCCGGCGAAAATGATGGCAATAGCGGTTCCTCTACTTCTCCGAAAACCGGCGAAGCTACCGGCGCTGCCTTAGCCGTAACCCTGTTTGCAGCAGCTGCTGCCGGCGTAGTTCTTTCTAAGAAAAAACGCGGCTAAGCTAAAAGCTAACTGGTAATAAATTTTCAGCCCTGCACTTTTGTGCAGGGCTGTTTTTTTTTGTAGCAGGGGTAACAGGCAAAATTTTTTAGCGGCAAAAGCCAACGCCAAAGTACATTCAGTACCTTGGCAAGGGTTTGCCGGGTGCACCGTTTGTTACATGCTGCTGGTGCAGCTGGTTTTTTAAAAATATAAAAGCAGGCCGGCGGGGTTTTAGCTCCGCCGGCCGTCCCGCCGCTGCAACAAAAGCGCTGCGGCGGCTTGCTGTTATATACCCTTTGCGGCTTTGCAAGGGGGTACTTTTTTTTTTTTTTCCAGTATTTCCGGTAGCTTTTCTCGGTTTTGTTCTCCCCC
>URRK01000138.1 GCA_900550315.1 uncultured Oscillospiraceae bacterium
CGCGGTTTGGTTTTGTAGGTCTTGCTTTTTTGCCCTTAAATTAAAACCGTTTTGGTTTGGGCTTTGTTGCTCTTTCATAGTATCATCCTCCTAACAAATGCCAAACGGGGCAACCGGCGGCAACACTTGCGTCATTCGGCAGTACGGCGTTTGGTGGCACGGTTTTTAGGCGGGATTGGCTGCGTGTGCCATAGTTAGCTTTTTCTGCCCGCTGCGGTCATTGCCTGCCGCACCGCACCCTTAAAAACTAAGGCTAAAACCGGCCCTCGGCGCCTGTCGGCCCGTTTTCAATCAATATAATCTAAAATATCCCCGGGCTTACAGTGCAGTGCCTTGCAAATGGCCTCTAAGGTAGAAAACCGAATGGCCTTGGCCCTGCCGGTTTTTAAAATTGAAAGATTAGCCGGGGTAATGCCAATGGTTTCGGCCAGCTCGGCCGAGGTCATTTTATTTTTGGCTAACGCTACATCTAAATTAATTACAATCATACCGGAGCCCCCGTTATACGGTCAAGTCGTTTTCGTACTGCAAGGCTACCGCGGCCTGCATTACATTTTTAACCACGCGCAGAATTAGCCCAACAAACCCGGCAGCCGCCGCAATAAACAAAAACGGGTAGTAAAATGCGGTGGCTATTAGGCTTACTGCCGCAGCCGACAAACAGCAAAACGAAATTTGCCGCAGCAGCGTTACATTTTTTAATTTAAAAACCAAGCCCTTTTTAATATTTTGCAGCAGCCGCAGCAAAAAATAAAGCGCCGCCAACCCTAAAGCCGCAAGCGGGTAAAAAAAGCAAAGAATACGCCCGGTTAAAGCCCATGCTGCCTCGGCCGTCATGCCGCGCTGCAGTTTAAAATACTGCTGCAGCACAAAAGGCCCGGTAAAAAGCAGAAGCAAAATTACTGCTGCCGCTGCCAAACAGCTTAAAATTGAAAGGGGAACCATACGGTCTTTACAGTTTTTCATAAACGGCCTCCAAATTTTTATTGCAACAGCATTATAGCACCTTTATTATTGTTTGTCAATAACAAATTATCGAAAAACAATAATTTTCGTGCTGGAAAGCGGCAAAAAACAGCAATCAAATCATCTGCTTTTTGCCAAATTAAATGTTTGAAAAGCGGGGCTAATTTTAGTTGCCCAATTTTAATTTGCTGGCTAAGAGCTGCCAAAAACGCCGCCTGAACGGTTTTAAGGCTTTGGCCTTAGGTTTGTTGACCAAAACAATTTTTGGCCTTTTAAAGGTTTTTTTGGCGGTACTCAATAAACCTTGCGTTGCTAAGCCTGCTGCGCCTGCATGGCAGCCAGCACCGCTGCTTGCAGCTGCTCGGTCTTTTGTTTATTTGTTTGGCCCTGCGGGTAAAACGGGCCGTCTAAATAAACCTGCATTATCTGCTTTAACAGCTTTGTTTTTCGGTAGGTTACCGTTAACGCAACGGTGGGCACATTAATTTTGGCCGGATATTTAAAAGAAGCGGCCGAAAAAGGGTGAATACCGGTATATTACGCCTACACAGACGCTTCGGGGTAAATTGCAATGGGGAGCCCCGCTTTTAGCCGCTCGATCAATTGCTCGGTATTCTCCTTTACCGATTTTTCGGGATTTGGGTACAGCGCTCCTAATATATGCAGAGTGTACCGCACCTTTTTAAACTCGGGCGTGTCGTTCTCGGCTAAATCGGTAATTTTGGTAAAGCAGGAAAGAATTTGCACATTTAATTTAGCGGCAAAAAAGTACGCCCCGTTTTTCGGCGGCCGCGGCTTGCGGTAATAAAACCACATCGCTGTTAATATAAATCCCCTCGCTGTACTGCGGGAACATGGCCGGAATAAATAGGCAAAAAAATGGCCAAGGTAACATAATCGCACCGCAGGCGGTTGCTCATGCGGTCGTCCAGCGCGGCAAAATTAGCCTGCATGGGGGTTAAATCAATTTTAAAATAAGGGGTTTCAAGTGCCTTTGGTTTTTCGGCGTTTTGGGAGTGCCTTTTTTGTTGCTTTGCCTGTTTTTTACGCAACTGCCACTCTCTTTTTCCGGTTTTCACAGTTTTTTCAGATTTTATTACACAAAACACAAAAAGTATGCTATAATATTTATTTAGTATATTCTATTATTTATTCACTTTGTTTTTCGAGGAGTTTTTATGAAAAGCTTTTTACAAAAACTGTTGCCGGAGCAAATTACCTTTCCCAAAAAACGGATTATTTTTGCCGGCTTTTTAACCGCTGTGCTGCTGGTTATTGTAGCAATAAACCCCGACCAGTTTATTGCCATAAGCCCCAGCTACGGTATTTTACTTTACATTTTAAGCCTGCTGCTTTGCCTGCTGTTGGGCCTTTTTACCGCGGCACGGCTGCAATTTAGCAAAAAGGTTAAAGCCGTTGGCGCAACGGTGCTTTTTTGCCTTACACCGGTTGTTTCTATTACCATGGTAGAGGCGCTGAACAACAAATTTGTTTACGACCTTAGCGTTTCGGCCTTTTTGTTTAACTGGATTTTTTACGGTCTGTTTTACGGCGCCTTTTACGCCGCCAGCGGCAGCTACCGGGTAACGGTAATTTTGTTTAACGCCCTGGTTTACCCCTTTGCCCTGGCCAACCACTTTTTGTACACCTTTCGCGGTACGGTGTTTGTGCCGTCAGACTTTAGTGGCATTACCACCGCGCAAAATGTTGTTTCTACCTACGAATTTCGCATTACGGGGCAAATGGCAATTTCGTTTATTTTATTGGCGTTTGTGCTAATTTTGGGCAGCCGGCTGCCAACGCCCGCCAAGGTAGAGCGCAACACCCTGCGCAAGGCCGTTGGCCGCACGGGTTGCGGAGCCTTGTTTGTAATTGTTGCGCTGGTTTACTTTTTAACCGATTTTTTTGCCGCCCAGGGCATTGCGCCGGATTTTTGGAACCAAAACCGCGGATACCACAACACCGGTTTTTTTCCAAACTTTATGTTAAACACCAAATACCTTTACTACGGCAAGCCCTCGGGCTACAACGCTAATGAAGTAGAAGGCATTGTAAAAAACGGCACTGCTGAGCAGGTTCCAACTTACACAGAAAGCTCTACCACCCCAAATATTATTTGCATTATGAACGAATCGTTCAGCGATTTAAAGGTTTTGGGCGATTTTACCACAAATCAGGATTATATGCCGTTTTACAACAGCCTAACCGAAAACACAGTTAAGGGCAATTTGTATGTTCCCGTAAACGGGGCCGGTACCTCGAACACCGAGTTTGAATTTTTAACCGGCTGCTCCACCTCGTTTTTGCCGTCCGGCAGCAACGCGTATATGAGCTATGTAAAATACGCCATGCCCTCTTTGGTTTCTACCGTTACCAACCAGGGCTACACCACCCGCGCCATTCACCCCTACTACGGCAGCGGCTGGAACCGTACCACGGTGTACGACCTTTTTGGGTTTAGCAATTTTCACTCCTTAGGGGCGTTTGTGCCTATGTCTATTATGCGGGAGTACCAAAGCAGCGGGTATGATGTTGAATATTTAAACCAAATGATCGAGGAAAAATACCCCGACCAGGGCATGATGATCCGCCAATACATTAGCGATTCTTACGATTACCGCGCCATGATAAACAACTATAAAAACAGCAATCCCACCAAGCCGTATTTTGCGTTTAACATTACCATGCAAAATCACGGCGGGTACACCACCACCTGCTCTAACTTTCAGCAGGATGTTTATGTTACCTCCCCGGGCGGGGAATACCCAAAAACCAACGCCTACCTTTCGCTGATTAAAAAAAGCGACGATGCGTTTAAAGAGTTGATTGAATATTTTTCTACCGTAGACGAGCCTACCGTTATTTGTATGTTTGGCGACCACCAGCCCGGAATTGAAACCGAATTTATTGAAGATGTTATGGGTAAAAGCGTAGACGATTTAACGGTAGAGGAGGAGCAAAAGCGCTATGTAACACCCTTTGTTATTTGGGCAAACTACAACATTGGCAGCACCTATGTGGAAAAAATTAGCGTAAACTACCTTTCTACCCTGGTAGCCAGCGTTGCCGGCCTGCCAATGAGCAGCTACCAAACCTACCTTTACAACCTTTATAAGCAAATTCCGGTAATAGATAATGTAGGGTATATTGATAAAAACGGAAACTATTACCTACACCATGAGCAAAGCGAGTATTCTACCCTGCTAAGCAATTACGAAAAGGTGCAGTACAACCTGCTGTTTGATTACGAAAACCGCAGAGACGATTTATTTGATTACAATGCGGAGCTCATGCAAGCCGCCATTGCCGATGACTCTTAACCACGGCGCCGGCAGCCGAACCCGCCAGCCGAACCCGGCTTTAATAACCAATTGATTGCATGACGATGGGATGTGTAGCCTTGAAAATAAAAGACCTTGAAATACACGGCTTTGCGGCGCTGGCGCCTATGGCCGGGGTTGCCGACCGCGCCATGCGGGAAATGTGCATGGCCTACGGGGCCGCCTTTTGCGTTGGGGAGCTAACCAGCGCCAAGGGCGTTAGTTTGGGCGATAATAAATCTAAGCAGCTGCTAAGCTGCAGCACGGCGCAGCGCCCCATGGGCACTCAGCTTTTTGGCGCCGACCCGGCAACCATGGCCGAAGCGGCTCGCATTGCCGAAAGCTTTGACCCCGATTTTTTAGATTTAAACATGGGCTGCCCGGCCCCAAAGGTTGTTAAAAACGGCGGGGGCTCCGCTTTAATGCAAAACCCTAAAAAAGCCGGCGAAATTATTAAAGCCGTTGTAAACGCCGTAAGCCTGCCGGTTACCGTAAAAATGCGAACCGGGTGGGACGAGGGCAGCGAAAATTGC
>URRK01000139.1 GCA_900550315.1 uncultured Oscillospiraceae bacterium
GCCGGCGGCTTTGCTTTGTTTTTAAAGTAATTTTTCGCAGCGTTGTTTTCCCTGCCGCTTTGGCAAAAGTTAACTTTCTACCAGCGGCGGCTGAAAGCTTTCAATCGCTGCCCGCAATTTTGGGTGGTGAATAACAAAATGTATGGCCGGCGCCTTGTTTTTAGAAACCATGGCCCACTTGCCGGGCTTTATGTGTATTTGCAAATTTTTAAAAACACGGCTTTTCAGCGGAATTACCCGGTAATTGACGTGGCTTTTAGCCAACTGCAGCGTTTGCTCAAA
This sequence comes from uncultured Oscillospiraceae bacterium, assembly GCA_900550315.1. Taxonomy (GTDB): domain Bacteria; phylum Bacillota; class Clostridia; order Oscillospirales; family Acutalibacteraceae; genus UMGS1279. The sequence continues at coordinate 283 of URRK01000139.1, forward strand.
ATGCTCCTTATAGGCCTCGTAGGTGTAAAAAACATCCTTTTCGTAAAACAGGCCGGCCAGCGCCAACACCGGCGGGCTTTGTTTAAAATCTTGCAGGTTTGGGGCAGGAACTTCGTTGGTAATTACGGCAGTTTGCAGCTGCTTTAAAAACCGCTCACGCCGGGCGGCCGCGTAGTTTAAAATGCTTTGCTGTTCGGCCTTGTTTACCCCGTTTTGCGTTAAAACAGCCTTTAAAAGCTCCGGCGACGCCGTGTAAATTGGCGGGGCACACAAAATGCTTTTTTGGCTTTCCCCCGCGGTTGCGGCGCCCAACAAAAAGGCGTTTAACCGCACGGCGTTGTCGGCTCGGTAAATTTCCATTAACGGGTAGGCGTTTTGCAGCAGGGCGTTGGCCCGCTTTTGGTAATAAGCAACCTCGCCCTTGTGCTTAGTTAGCAGGTAGCGCCCCTCGGCGTGGTGGCCGGCAATGGCCTCCCCGCTTAAGGCCGCCGCGCCCGAAACCTTTAGCAGGTGCAAAAACGCGTTATTTTGCACACCCTTTAAATAGTATGGGGTAATTTGCCCCGTCATATACATTGGAATATAGCTTTCCAGCCCTAACATCATTTCCGCAATCGGGCGGTCCACATTGTGTATCATATTTAAATGCAGGCCTTTTTTCAACATCATTGCCATGCCGAACATCCATTTTTTGGGGAATTCCGGGTCTTTAGCCATCTCCTCCATTGGCATATCGCTATACATAATTACCGGCTCGGTCGCACGGGAAAGTACAGTAGCCTTTAAAAAATCCAAATCGGCGTTCATCATCTCCTTCAGCCCGATGTAGGTTTTGGAGGTGGGCAGCGCAAAAGGCAGGGTTGGCACTTTCATTTCGTTGAAATGAATGGCCTCAATAAACTCGTTTAAATTAAACTCGTTCAGCTTTTTTAAAAAGCCCGAAACATCCGGCACGGCAGCAGAACCGTTACCTCTTAATAAAAAGGCCTTTACCCGCTCAAACCGCTCGGCGCCTTTCAAAAGCTTTTCTGCCGGACTGGCGGTAAGCTCCGCCAAGGCGGCAATTTCGGCCTCGGCAAGCGGCTCCTGCGCAATGTATTGCGCTACATCACTCGCAAAGCGAACCGGGTCGGCCGGCCGGCGGGTGCCGTTGCGAATACGAAAAACGGTAGAGGTATCGTAATTAATAAACCGGCAGAGCCTTGAAATGTTAAGGTTTAGGGTTAACACCAACAAATTAAAACTTTCGCACAGGCGCAGCTTGTCGGTTACTTGCAGGTCGGTGCAATTTTTAAACTGTGCGGCAATTTGCTCCGGCGCGTTTTCCGTCAGGCCGTGCTGACTTGCCAAAATGGCCAACCCGCTGCAAAGCTGCTTAAAAGCGGCCGAATTCAACTCCGGCACCCGCTCGCCGGTGCGGTAACGGCTCACCGTAGCGTCCGAAAGCCCGGCGGCCTCCCCCAGCTCCTTGGCTGTGCAGTCCAGCTCCTCTAAATAACGGTTTAATTGCTCACAAAACTTCAAAAACACCGCCCCTATTCTTTCATTGCTTTGTTATAGCCCATTATACTTCATGGCGGTTAAAATGTCGAGCGTTTTCTAACTTGGCCATTGCCATTTTGGAAAAAAACTGCTGTTTTACAAAATGGTAAGTTATAATGAAACCGTAAGCTGTATAAACCTTACAGCGCGTAAAGCCAAAGGCTTTAACGCTAAAGCGCCCCCAAAAAGCCGCAGAGCCTAAAGGCCCCAAAACCGAAAGAAGTTGCAAAGCTAAAAGGGGCCCGAGCCTAAAACAGCTGCAGAGCCTAAGGGGTAATTAAAATTAAGTTTAAGGAGAACCGCTATGCTGCATTTTAAAAAAATTTCCGCAAAGGCAATTGGCCTTGCCTTAACGGCCTGCCTGCTTTTGGGGCTGCTTTCGGTTTCGGCCGCTGCAACAAACAGCAGCTGGAACGAGCCGCCGAACGCCCCGGTTTGGAAAACCGGGCGCGGCAGCATTACCGCTGCCGAAACCCAAAACCCGTGGCCGAAAAATTACTACTCGGCCAACGACTGCACCGACGGCCGCGAATATGCCCTTTACAAAAACGGCACTGCCGAAAGCAATAAAATTGGCGTTTTTCGGGGCTATTACAGCTACAATATGCTAAACACCCTGGCCCAAAACGGCTACGGCACCTACTACTTTAAAATGCGTGCGGTAGAGGTTTACCGCGAAACCGACAAACCAACCGGCACGGTAAGCCCGTGGACAAATTTTAGCAGCCCCTTTACCTACGCCGCCTATGAGGGCACCAAAACCCAAAGCTTAGACCTTTGGCTAAACCGCAACAACTACGCCTTTACGCAGGCCAACGGCTACCTTGAGGAATTAACCGATTACAACCAAAAGGTTCAGATAGACCGCATTGTTTTAGGCCGTAGCGGACTTTACGATGAAAGCTACCCGTGTACCGCAACCATTACCGTTACCCTGCCCTACGGCAGCGCCGCCTTTGACAAAACGGTTGCCGTTACCGTAAACGGCCAGGCGGTAGAGGCCGCAGCCGTTCAGCGCCTAAACGACCTGACCGCCCAAGTAACCTACCAATTTAACAAAACGCCAAGCGACCCGTTGGTTCAACTGGGCAACGGCAGCGACTGGAACTACTTAAAGCTTACCAAAGCCGAAAATTTGGGTAAGGAGTTAGACTTTGCCGGCGGCAAGGTAAAGCTGACCGAGGACGGCAGCGGCGGCTACATTTTAGAGCTAACCAATGTTATCTTAAAAGGAAGTAGCGACAAAGCTTTAACCTCGATTGAGCGAAATAGCCGCGGAAATTTTTCAACCGTGAACCGCAACACCGGCATTTACAGTAACCGCAATTTAAAAATTGTTTTAAACGGCAATAATGTAATAAAAGACGATGTTGGAAACGGCATTTATTACGGCATTGTAATGGCCGAGCAGGCCAACCTAACCGTTGCCGGTACCGGCAGCTTAAGCATTTACCCCGGCGCCTGGAACCAAAGCCGCAGCAATTACGAGGGGCGCGGCATTGTAACAAGCGACGTTGACTGCGGCGTGACCTTAGAAAGCGGCAGCTTAAACATTTACTGCCGCGGCAGCAGCACCTGCGCCTTAGCTGTTTGCGGCTTTACGCAAACCGGCGGCAGCTTTTATGTAGACGGCGGTGTAGAAAACCCCTCTGCCATTATTCTTTCCCCCTACGGCAACTACCAAATGTTAGGCGGCACAGCCCGGATTTTTGATAACACCGGCTACGCCGACGGCTCCACAGCCGCGCTTTTGGCCTACGGCGCCCCGGTTAGCGTTACCGGCGGCGAACTGCTAATTTACGCCCCGAACGCCGACTACGCCATTTACGGCTATGTTGGCGGGTACCAGGGCCTTTCTGCCCTGCCGGATTCTACCCTTACCGTTACCGGCGGCAATGTTCGGCTTACCGGCGGCACCGCTGCAGTTTACGCAAATTGCACGGTGGCGAACGGCGTTACCGTAAAGGCGGGTAATTCGGTTGGCGAGCAGCCAACCTTAACCCCGCTGGAAAACGCCGAAAGCCTTTCGCAAAACACGGCGGCTAAAACCGTTGCGTTTAACACCCCGCCCGAAATTACCCAAAAAACAGCCGCAACCACCCTTACCTTTGCGGCGGCGGTTCCCCAAGTGGAGGATGACCAAAGTGCCGACTACAATTATTTAGAGGAAGCGGCCCTTTCGTTTGCCGATTGCCGCTTAGTAGACGAATTTTGGGTACGGGACGACGGCAAGTACAACTGGCGGGAGGCCGATTATTACGACGAGTATGGCTACCGGCAATCGAAAAACGAGTACAGCGATTACGAGGCCGGCCACAGCTACACCTACGGCGTTACCCTACGGGCCAAAGCGGGGTTTGTGTTTTTAAACCAGCCGCTAACCTTTAGCTTTAACGGCAAAACCGTTACCGGCACCCACTACACCCTTTCAAAAGACAGAAAAGAAATAACGGTTACCAACCTTAAAACTGTAACCATTTTAACCGCGGCCGAAGTGCAAAACGCCACGCTTGATCTAACGACGGGCGAAGTGAAATTTACCGCCGAGGTACCTGCGCAGGACCAAGAAAAGTACCAAATTGTTTGGGAAAAATGGAACAGCAGCAAGTACGAGGTTGCTTACTCTAACAAAAGCTTAAATCTGTATTCCGACCTTACATCATTTGAGGGCGGCGTAACCTACCGGTATTCGCTGCGCCTTTGCCCCAAAGAGGGGTACGCCTTTGCCAAAGAGCTTACCCTAAAAATTAACGGGCAAACTGTTGCCGAAAACGGGGAATGTTACAGTGAAAGTGCCGGAGCCTTTGCCGAAATACGAAAATTTAAGGACGCATACAGTAACGCTTACAATTTTGTAGTGCAATATGCTTTTGTGAAAACCCCCGCCTACCCCTACACTTTAAAGGACGCCTACCTGCTGGCCCAAAGCCTGGCCGGGCAAAGCGTTACCCTGAACTTTAACGGCGAT
>URRK01000140.1 GCA_900550315.1 uncultured Oscillospiraceae bacterium
ACAAAAAATTTAACCAGCTTTACTTTTTTAACTACCTCATCTATTCCTTTTTTACCGTTTCGGTTGCGGTGCTGATCCAGCCCTTTATTCGGTTTTGGATCGGCGGGGAGAGTGAGAACTTTTTCCCTTACCGCGCGGTAGTTATTTTGCTTTGCTATTTTTATGTTCACGGTATGCGGCGCGTAGTTTTAATGACGAAGGATACCGTTGGCCTGTACCGGCCGGATCGTTTTTTTGCGTTAATTGAGGCGGCGATTAACATTGTGCTTTCGCTGGTGCTGGTAACCCGCTTTAAAACAATAGATGGCCTTATTTTAGCTAACCTGCTTAGTATGCTGCTAATTCCTATGTGGACGCAGCCGTACCTGGTTTACAAGCATGTGCTGAAAAAAAGCGTTGCGGGCTATTATTTGCGTTACGCCGTTTACGCGGCCTTAACTGCGGCAATGACGGTGCTTACCCTGTTTTTAACCACCCGGTTTATTACGGTGCAAAACATTTTGTTAGAGCTTTTGCTAAAGGCTTTGGTTTGTTTGGTTGTGCCAAACGGGCTGAATCTTTTAATTTTTGCTAAAACACCCGAAATGCAAGATCTAATAACAATGGGCAAGAGCCTGTTGAAAAGAAAAAGAGGTTAATAAAATTATGAGTGAAGAATGTACCCACAATTGTGAAACCTGCTCGGCAAGCTGCAGCGAGCGTACCGACCCCCAAAGCTTTTTGGAAAAACCAAATGAGCTGAGCCACATTAAAAAAGTTATTGGCGTTGTAAGCGGTAAGGGCGGCGTTGGTAAGTCGCTTGTTACCTCTATGTTGGCAACGGTTATGAACCGCCGCGGGCACAAAACCGCTATTTTAGACGCCGATATTACCGGCCCCTCTATTCCCAAAGCGTTTGGATTAAAAGAAAAGGCCACCGGCAACGAGCTGGGGCTGTTCCCGGTAAAAACTAAAATGGGCATTGAGGTTATGTCGGTTAATTTGCTGCTGGAAAACGAGACCGACCCGGTTGTTTGGCGCGGCCCGGTAATTGCCGGCACCGTAAAGCAATTTTGGACCGATGTGATTTGGAACGATGTAGACTACATGTTTGTAGATATGCCCCCTGGAACCGGCGATGTGCCGCTAACGGTGTTCCAGTCCCTCCCGGTGGACGGCATTATTGTGGTAACCTCCCCGCAGGAGCTGGTTGGCATGATTGTAGATAAAGCCGTTAAAATGGCGGATATGATGAATATTCCGGTTTTGGCGCTGGTAGAAAATATGTCTTACTTTGAGTGCCCGGATTGCGGCAAAAAACACGCTGTTTTTGGCGAAAGCCATTTGCAGGAAATTGCCGCGCGGCACGGTATTGGGCAAACCGCCCGCCTGCCAATTAACCCCGAAATTGCCCGCGCTTGCGATAACGGCCTGGTAGAGCTGTTTGAGGGCGATTGGCTGGACGGCGTTGCCGACGCGTTGGAGCAAAACTAATTTGGCAAAGGGTTATGAGAAACACTTTTAAAAAAGGCCTGATAGACGGGCTGCCGGTTTGCCTGGGCTACCTTTCGGTGGCGTTTGCTTTTGGCATTTTTGCCGTTTCAAGGGGGCTTGGCATTTGGCAGGCAGTGCTAATTTCTATGACGAATGTGACCTCGGCCGGGCAGCTGGCCGGCGTGCCGATTATTGCCTCGGGCGGCCTGCTCAGCGAGCTGGCCGTTTCGCAGTTTGTTATTAATTTGCGCTACGCGTTAATGTCGGTCTCGATCTCTCAAAAAATGGATTCCAGCGTGCGGCTAAGAGATAAATTTATTATTTCGTTTTTAAATACCGACGAGGTGTTTGCCATTGCCTCGGCCCAATACGGCGAGGTTGGCAGGCGCTACATGTACGGGTTAATTTTAACCCCGTTTTTGGGTTGGAGCTTTGGCACCCTGCTGGGTGCGGTAGCCGGCGATATTTTGCCAAAAATGTTAACCGACGCTCTGGGCATTGCTATTTACGGCATGTTTATTGCCATTGTTGTGCCGGCGGTAAAACAAAGCCGGGCAACCGGGCTTTGCGTGCTGTTGGCGGCGGCGCTTAGCTGTTTGTTTTACTACATTCCCGCCTTAAAGGTTGTGCCAAGCGGTTTTGTAATTATTATTTGCGCGGTTGCCGCCGCGGCGCTTTTTGCGCTTTTGGCCCCCATTCCGCCGCAGAAAGGGGAGGAACCCTGTGAATAACGGCAACGGCTACCCGTTTTTAATTTACTTGGCGGTTATGGCCGGGGTGACTTACCTGGTGCGTATGCTGCCGCTGGTGTTAATTCGCAAAAAAATAACCAACCGGTTTTTGCTTTCGTTTTTATATTACATGCCGTACGCCGTGCTAACGGTTATGACGGTGCCGGCCTGCTTTTACGCCACCGGCAGCCTGCCAACCGCCCTAATTGGCTTTGGCGTGGCGCTGGTGCTGGCCTACTTTCGTAAGGGGCTTTTGCTGGTTGCCTCGGCCGCGGTTGCGGCGGCGCTGTTGGCAAACGCGGTTATGCTTTGGCTGTTTTAAGCTTTGCTTTTTAGGTCGTACTTTGAATTATTTTCTTTGGCCTTTTTAAGGCGTGCGGTGTTTTTTAAGTCCAACTTTGGTTTTTAAGCGCTGCTTTGGCTTTTCATTCAGCTTTGTTTTTTAGGCCTGCTTTAGCCGTTAGATTTTGCTTTGGCCTTTAGACTTTGGTTGGCTTTTAGATTTTATTTTGTTTTTGGCCTCTGCCACCGTGGTTTGCCGTAGGCCGACAAACGGCTTTTGCGACAACTTGCACCTTTTGCGCCGCCCGCCCTAAACGGGCTAACACCACGCCGGTCGTGGCATCTATTTTGCATTTGCAGCCGTTTGGATCCGCTTAAAAAGGGTAGAATGAAAGCAGAATTGCCCCAAAAACAAAAAAAGCCTTGAAAATTTTACCCGTTTGGTATACAATAGTGTTAATGGGTGCCGGCCGCTTACCGGCCTGCGGCATTACTGCTTTAAAGGAGATGGGCAAAATGAACGACCAAACAATGACCTTTTCAATTGGGAACGACCGGGAGCGCGAGGTGCGGGAAATTATTACCACCGCGTATAACGCCCTGCAGGAAAAGGGCTATAACCCGGTAAACCAAATTGTTGGCTACATTTTGTCGGAGGACCCCACCTACATTACCACCCACAATAATGCCCGCAATTTAATTCGCAAGGTAGACAGAGATACTTTACTGCAAATGCTGGTAAAGTATTATATGACCCACTAAACCGCCCCGCGGTAACCATTTTTGAAAGGTTGAAGAATATGGCAGAAGAAAAGTTTTTGGCGTACAAGGGCCGCCCTTTGGTACGCAAGGATAATACCATTTATTACGGCAGCATGGCCGATGAATATGTTTGCACGCTGCAAATTGTAAGCTACAAGGAGCAAAACGGCGAGCAGGAGCCCGATAAAATTCAAATGCAGCTGCTTAAAACCGACCCCACCCTGCCAATTTTAGAGCGGTTGGTTAAAAACAGTGAAAAAAATGGCCTTTACAATGCCATTGAAACTGCCGCCATTTGGCTGGACAGGGTTGCCAAGGCTTAATTTGGCCGGGGCCAAAAATTTAAAAAAGTTTTTAAAACTGCTGTGGCTTTGCCACGGCAGTTTTTTGCATATTTTAAGCTTTTTAAGTAAAAATAGTATAAAGCAAATAAAAGAGAATAAACGGGCGGGCTGCTAAGTCCGGTTTGTTGGAGGTATTACATCATGACGAATTCTCAATACGCTCAGGCGGTAAAAAAGGCTTCTAAGCCCTCGCCAAAAATTAAAGATTTTGTTTGCGCTTTTGTAATCGGCGGCCTTATTTGCGTTATTGGCCAGCTTTTTTTTGAGCTTTATACAAGCCTTGGCTTTACCAAGGATGAGGTTAAAATGCTGGTGCCGGTTAGCCTTATTTTTATTGCGGTAGTGTTAACCGCGTTTAAGGTGTTTGACGATATTGCAAAGCACGCCGGCGCCGGCACCTTGGTGCCAATAACCGGCTTTGCAAACGCGGTGGCCTCCCCGGCCATTGAGTTTAAAAGCGAGGGGCAAATTTTAGGCATTGGCGTTAAAATGTTTACCATTGCCGGGCCGGTTATTTTGTATGGCACGGCGGCCTCGGTTATTTACGGCGTTATTTATTGGGTTGTGCAAACCTTTTGCAAATAAAAGGGGGAGAACATTTTGCCGGAAAAAGAATTATTGCATTTTCAAAACGGGGTGTTTGTGCAGGCCTTTGCGGCGGTTGGCAGCAAGGCTGAAAGCGCTGGCCCGCTGGGGCCCTGCTTTGATTACCTTTACAAGGACCCAACTGCCGGGCAAAAAAGCTGGGAACAGGCCGAAAGTGCCCTGCAAAAAAAGGCTTTAACGCTGGCACTGAAAAAGGGGAATATTCCCCCTAACGACCTTGATATGATTTTTGCGGGCGATTTAATTAACCAGTGCACGGTAAGCAGCTTTGGGTTAAAAGATTTTTCCCGCCCGTATGTTGGAATGTACGGTGCCTGCTCTACCATGGCGCTTACCCTGCTAACGGCGGCGCAGTTTGTGGCGGCGGGCAGCTGCCGGCAAACAGCCAGCGTAACCTCCTCCCACTTTTGTACCGCCCAACGCCAGTACCGCTACCCGTTAGAATACGGCGGCCAGCGCCCGCCAACCGCCCAGTGGACCGCTACGGCTGCCGGCGCGGTTATTTTGGGCAGCAGCCCTAAAAAGGTGCAGGTTTGCAGCGCACTGGTTGGCATGGTAACCGATTACGGCGTAACCGACCAAAACAACATGGGC